>NZ_BAUW01000008.1 GCF_000517385.1 Mesobacillus boroniphilus JCM 21738
ATCGAGTCGCTTCGGTCCGCCCAATGAAGTCAAAAAACGACTTCACTGGTCGGCCCTCCAGCGCTTGTCGGGGCTGAACAAGGCGCTTGCGCTTTTTGTTCTTAGTCTGTTGATTTATTTTTTTTGTGAATCAGCCATTGTTATCCAGTAATTCGGTAATATCCACTTGCTGGTTCTGGTAAACTCTTACACGGAACTGCAGGAAGGTTTTTTCTACAATATTTTGGAATGTTCCTTCTTCGAATGGTGCGTTGTGAGGTAATGGATAACGGTCAACTGCTTCGTCCCATTGGACTATGCTGCTGGATACCAGTTCACAAAATGGAATCTGATTATAGAATTGCGTGCTCACCTGATGGAACTGAGAAAGGTCACTGGAAAGCATTTGATCTTTTTCTGGATAACCATGGCCTAAATTCTGTGCTCTGAAGAAATCAAATTCTTCTCGAGTGTTAGGTGTAGGCAATACAGGGTCCGTCAGGAAGTCAGTGATAATAGTTACACACTCAAACGGTACATCTACAGTAAGAGAGCGCATTTCCGATGATACACAGTCGCTTTTGGAATGGTGGCAAGGAGTTGCATACTGGATATTTTTCCGGATGAATCCTTTGATAAATAGTGGAATTCCAGTATCAGGATCTGATGCAGGTCCCAAAAGCAATCTGCACTGGACAATTTTCACCCGCTTTTTAATATCTTTAATTTCCAGTACTGGATCAGGAAAGTGGATATCCGCTACCAAATGATCTGATACCGTAATATCAGCTAGAGTAACAGGAAGGTTCGCAAGTGCGGGCAATCCTGGTGTAGGAACATTGATACATTCATTCCTGGAAGCTGATTTATTCACATTCACACAACCACGAGAACCATGATGTTCATTAGTCATTCAAATTTTCCTCCTTTAAAATTCTTGTACAATTTATCCTATTCCTACTAGATTTTTTTGCATAGATAAATGAATCAGAACAAATGCGGATTTTTAATAATAACAAGATTTAGTTCCATTATATTTCCTTTCTCCTAATACATATGGGTACTTGCACAGTTGATCATGCCTCTTGCATAGAATTCAAAAGGAGGAGGATAAAATGAACAATTATAATTTCTTTGCTGTCGATATAGGCAATAGCTGGTATAAAGTGTTGGCCTCTGATCAAGGAGAAATTGCCGAATACCATATACCGAACGCTATTGCACTATATGATGATGAATTTTATGAAAAGCCCTATGACGAGGAAGATATTGACCTTGAAGAAAACATGATCGTAGAGGTAAAAAGCCCGGCGGTCATTAACAAAAGAGAAATCTTTTATGCAGGAAAATCAGCTGCCAAACAGAGAAACGTCAGCTTGACAGCAAGCAACAATCAAAAGGCAGACGAGGATCGAACATATGTCCTTCTTTTTGCTGCCGCTGCTTATCATGCATCAATCATCAAACCTGATGATATTGAAATAACTTATTGCATTGACCAATTAGCTGTTTCCCTCCCTACCACTCAATATAAGGATAAAAAAGAAGTATTAAAGCAGAGACTTATTGGAAGCCATACTGTGATACTCCATAAAGTCCCTGGTATTCCAGAGCCAAAGGAGCTAACAGTGAAGCTTGAGGTTAAAGATGTAATTGTTGGAGCCGAAGGAGCCTGTGCTTATTTAGGTTTGATTCGTGACATTGACACGCTTGCAATTAAAGATGATAACCTTTTGAAGGATTCCAAAAAGGGCATCATCATTGGCGACCTGGGCGGCGATTCTGTCGATTTTGTAGGAATCAAGAATAATAAACCTGTTGCATCAGTAGAAGGGGACCACTTTGGAATTAATTTGTTCCTGGATACAATCATAAAAAAAGTAAGCAAGAATGAACTATACACATTTGATTCAAGATCAGAACTCGAAGAAAAGCTGTATGCCGGGCAGTCGGAATGGTATGTAGAACCTTTTGCCGGGGTTAAAAAAGACATTAGCAAGTATGTCATACCTCAATTAAGAATCTTGGCCATCAAATACCTCGAACACTTTGATCGTGCCAGAAGCAGTTCGAGTGAAATCAAAGGTGCATCACGCTATATTGCTGTAGGTGGAGCAGCAAAGCTTGCGCAAAAACAGATCCAGGAAGCCGCAGTCAGATGGTCTGAAAAGGGCCGGCCAATCGAATTGACCTTTCCTGAAAATCTTGAAAAACTGAATGTCTTCGGACTCATGATTTTAGCCAAGATGAATCAACTAAAAAAACAACATGAGAATACCGAGGAATTAATTTCTGTTGAAGGATGATCGGTATGTCAAACATATATACGGATTACGAGAACAAAGTTGCGATAACTGTCCCTGAAAGATATATTGATGTTAAAACTGGTGAGTCACACTCTGTTTCATCCAAAATTATTGATCAGATAGAATACCATGCTGATAACAGTACACTCATTCACCTTGTTTTATCAGCTCTTCATCAATACTTGAACCACAGGCCTATGACAAATGGAGGTTCAGGGGAAATCCTGCAGCAGCTTGCAGAAATAAAGTCGATACTAGAGAATGGGGTTTACCAGATACCGCCATCTGCAAAACCAAAAACCATGAAGGAATCGACAGATGCTGCAAAACTGCTTAATTTGAAGGAAGTTGAGGATATACTTGAAGCCTTTGGAGGATAATCAAAAAGGAGTAATTACCCTAGTCAAAGGCGTGGTTAGCCTCACACCTTAAGCTCATATCCCTCGGTAAACATAAGCTTTTGGCAATGCCGCGTATCGTAGAGAATCAGCAAAACGATTATATGGTACAAAAAAGTAAGGACGGTACATTCGTACACGTCCTCTGCTTTTTGAATTCATAAACTTTGTAGCTTTCTCTACCTTATTGCTTTCCCTATTCAGGGGGTACCCTCGAAATGAGCCTCGATATCTTGAATAATTTGGTTGCAAGAACATGTTCGAAAAGAAACTATCTATGCGAATTTTGCCTTAAAGAATTATTTTATATACATAGCTGAGGACCGTAGAATAAGTCTAATTTAAAACATGCTCATATTATATTTTGCTGACATCATTTCTAATAATTTGATTCCGCCTATACTATTGCCCTTTTCATCTAATGAAGCCCTAATATTCCAATTCCAAACCGGTTTGGCACTGAGCCCATTATTCCGCCTGATACACCACTTTTTGCCGGGATTCCAACCCTTACAGCAAACTCGCCTGACGCGTTATACATTCCACACGTGACCATGAAAGTTTTACATAGCCTGGCCACATGGACAGGAATCAGGCGACGGTTAGTAACTGGTTCTAATCCATCCATGGCGAAAACACAGCCAATACGTGCAAGGTCCAGGCAATCCATCTCGATTGCGCATTGCTTCGTGTATACATTTAATAATTCTTCTACATCCTCATCTATGACACCATGTTGTTTCAAAAAATAGCACAGCGCCCTGTTAAGATCCGAAGTTTCGTATTCAGATTGAGCAACTTCTTTTGAATATCCAACCGAGGAATTACCTGCCAGTTGTTGGATGAAGGAAAGTATCCTCCTAAAACGATCGTCGGCATTGTTCCCTTTGATCATATGAGTAACTGCGAGTGCACCTGCATTAATCATTGGATTTAACGGTTTGGAAGGACTGAACTCCAGCTTAACAATTGAATTAAACGGATCACCAGTTGGCTCATACCCCACTTTGTCAAAGACAGCTTCTTCTCCATAATCCAATAGTGCAAGCGCCAATGTTAACACCTTTGAAACACTTTGCAATGTTAACTTCTGCTGTATGTCTCCAGCAGAAACACAAGTTCCATCATCATGAAAAATAGCGACAGACAATTCTTCTGGGTTCGCTTTTGCAAGCGCAGGAATATAATCTGCTACCTTTCCGCCGCCAATATAATTTTTTGCTTTATGTACCAATTCATTCAACTCATCAGTAGTTCTGCAAGGCATAATAACTCCTCCATTAATTAATATACTTAACAATTATCCCTTAAACATTCGACGCCAATTGGTCAACTAGTGTATTAGCTTATTAAGGTCCGCTTCTTTTAATATCTACCTTTAAATGCGCAAATAATCAAGCTTAGTTACTATAACATTTCTTTATGAATACAAAATTTCGTATTAAAACTCCAAATATTATGTGAATTGCGGGGTTTAGTTGCAATAAAACGCTATAAAAAGCAAAAATTGGAAAAACGGGTTGACAACTGTTGGTAATGTAATGCCTTGATAACCCCGCTTTAATGATTCATACCCCAATTCGCGGAAGATCCTGAAAGATTTCGTGAAAAAAGGAGTGTCAAAAGAACAGGAATTTTCAGCGTTTATGGAAATGAGTGGAAATTAACTTTCATACAATTAATAAGGATTTCCTATCCTTTTGAATCATAAAAAAGAACTAAAAACAAGCCGAGTATAGCCCGGCTTGTTTTTAGTGTATGATTATTTTGTAAATTTAGCTGGTTTAAACCACTAGTTATTCATTTCCTGAGGTTTTCTTGGTCTTTTAATCTGTTTTGCTGGTCGGGAACTCTACCTTGATCCTTGAACTCATCAACCTTTTTAGTATTGCTTAATTTTTCTCGTTCATAATCAACCAAACTTTGCTTCTCTTTATTGTGATTGCTCATACGTTTCCCTCCTTAGGCATGATGTTTGTCTTATTCCCTCAAGATAAAAGACCAAACCTGATAAATTGTCAATGAGACTAGAAATATAAAACTGTCAATACATGATGTTTACTTTATCCGCCTGGATGGTAATTAATATTACAGGAACTAACCTAACAGCACTTAAACAAAAAGAAAGGAAAATGTTTTATGAGAGAAGTTACGGTAATAGTGGATTTAAAGGGAAAAAATTATTTGACTAATGTGATAGCAGACCCCGACACTCCAGAGGAAGAAATCCTTGAGCAGGCCCGCGAACAAGTTTTAAAACAATGGACAATATAAGTAAGTGAAAGGATGTTCGGCATGGCTGAACATCCTTTTTTAACTGGAATTTGAGGTAAGGAATTTCTAAAATGATCTGTTTTTCAGAAAGGATAATCGGAGAACAATGCGGAGAACTAAATATTAAACACTATATAATTCAATTGGTAAACCATCCGGGTCAGTAAAGAATGTAAATTGCTTCTGAGTCAGTGGATCGATTCTGATTTGCTCCACTTCTATTCCTTGCGTTTCAAGATAATTTACAAAAGAGGAAATGTTTTTCACAGTGAAAGCGAGATGCCTGAGACCAGCAGCTTCAGGGTAACTCGGGCGTGCTGGAACATCTGAGAAAGAGAACAATTCAATTTGATAATGACTTCCAACACTTAAATCCAATTTATACGACCTTCGTTCTTCTCTATAGATCGCTGAGATGACCTTAAAGCCAAGAACTTTGTATAAAACTCTTTTGACTTTTCATACTCTGAACAGATAATGGAGGATGATGTATTTTGTCAAGCACCATGCCAATCTCCTTTATCTAGCCCATTTGGTGATCGTGATTTTTGTGCCAGTTCCAGGCGTAGAGTCAATATCAAAACTGTCCATTAATCTTTTAACTCCTGGAAGTCCTGCACCAAGGCCGCCTGAAGTAGAAAAACCATCCTGCAAGACCATCCTTATATCACTTATGCCTGGACCATTATCAGCAGCAGAAATCTGTATCCCTTTTCTTCCGTTATCTTCTAAGACGTCAATAGTAATCTGTCCGCTTCCCGCATATAAATAAATGTTTCTTGCGAGCTCAGAAATTGCAGTCGTTATTCTTGCCTGGTCAACGCCACCAAATTGGAGATTTTTTGAAACTTCTCTCCCTTTCTGACGGGCAAGCACTATATCAAATTCATTATTAATATTAATAATAATCGGTTCTGTCATTTGGCTAACCCTCTAACAATTGGCTTAATATCAAAATTCCTTGCTCGAGATCCAGTGCAGTATGGACATTTTCCATTGTTATGCCAAGTTCTATTAACGTAATGGCGACTGCAGGCTGGATACCCGTAAGGACAGCTTTCGTCCCCATCAGGCTTGTCATTACGATTACGTCGCCCAATACTTTTGCAATGAACGAATCAATCATATCGACTGAAGTTAAATCAATTACGACACCCTTTGCACCTGTATCCTTAATTTTATTCAACAAGTCCTCTTGAAAAGTCAATACAGTTTGGTCATCTAATTCTACTTGAATTGAAACTAATAAATAATCTTTTAACTTTAGTATAGGAATTCTCACTTTTTATGCCTCCAAATCATTAAACTCACCAGAATTCACTATGTACAAATTATTTAATCCATGATGGCCTGCATCCAAACACTTGCACGTTAGCAAATAAGATTTTAATTGGATTATACGCTATTTATTAAGTGGTTTACAAATTAAAAGCTGTGCTTTGTATATGTTAATCCGAATAGTTGTTCATGAAAAAAATAAAAACCTCCAATCAGGAGGTTTTAGAACTCAAATTGCTGGGTAAATGATAAAACATCAGACTAAAATGTGGTTTTGGCTCCAAGGTAACGTGGCTTCCAATAGGAATTATTCATGTCACTAATTTCTACTCCTCTTGAAGAACCGGCGTGAATAAACTTGCCATCGCCTAGATAAATACCCGCATGGATGGACCTGGCTTATAGGTTTCAAAGAATACAAGGTCTCCTACACGTGGTGAAGAAACAGGTTTTGTAGCATTCCAAATGGATGATACTGTTCTCGGGATTGAAACTCCAACTTTGCTATATACATAGTTTAAATATCCTGAACAATCAAACCCTGCCGGTGTGCTCCCTGCCCAAACATAAGGTACACCTATATACTTCATGGATTCAGCAATTAATGAGTTTACCTTAGAGGTAGAACTATACGTCGCCATAACAGGAGTACTTGCTGATGATACATAAGTAGCAACTGGTGTTGAAGATGAGCCTGAAAGCAATAATACCTGACCAGGGAAGATAAGATGAGATTTTAGATTATTGATAGAAATCAATTGTGACAGCGATAAATTATGGCGAGCAGCAATCGTTGACAAGTTGTCTCCGCCACGGACCGTGTATGTGCTGGATGAGCTTGCTGGTGCTGGTGATGCAGTGACAGCAGCAGTCCCAGACACTTTTAATCTTTGTCCAGGATAGATCACATCAGATTTAAGTCCGTTTAATGATTTAAGTCCGCTAATGGACATCCCATATGATTTTGAAATTCCCCATAAAGTATCGCCTGACTTCACAATATAAGCAGAACTTGTTGTTCTGGCACTTGTATTTGCAGCTGTCGTGTGACTGTGCGGAGCTAGAACTGATAGTTTTTGATTTACATAGATGGTTGAGCTTGATAGATTATTCCACTTTTGAATATCATTCATAGCAACATTATATATATTTGATAGTTTCCATAATGAATTCCCAGATTGAACTGTGTGTAATTTTTCATGAGCACTTGCTGAACCATTGAATGATGTAAATAAAATCCCGGCTGTTGCAGCCACCGTCAAAAGCTGTTTTTTCATGTTAGAGCAACTCCTTTGATTTCGATTACAAATTAATAGTAGAGTTTCCCAAACTTGTTTTGAATCTATAAATATTGGTTTGTGAGGAATTGTTTTCCTCTGGTAAAAATTCCGTTTGCATGCCAAAATAGCCAAAACCTATTATTTACAGGGTTTAAAGGTTCTTTTTACCTTTTTCTAACATTTTTTGTTACACGAATGAAATAAAAGCTTAATCTTATGGTAATCTAATTGTTATATGCCAGTTTACCTAGCTTGTTTTTATGACAAGGGAAAATGGAACTGATTATAAGAATAAACAGTGATTTTTCGCATTTTGAGAGGTTGATAATTATTTTTATAAAATAAAAATCCCGCTTGATTGCAGCGGGATTTTTATTTTTGCAAGTTATTATAGGTTGCGTTTAATTAATTGATTAGCTAATTGATCGACCTGCTGGCTGTTTCCTGTTTCTTTGGCAGCTGAAGCAATTTGGTTGATCATCTGGCTGCTTTCCGGGTTTGTCGAGGTAGTCGAATGGAATCCAGTAGATGTACTTGTCTTATTCGTATTCAATCCAGATGTGATTTCTTTTGCAAATTCTGTTATTCCCGCAGCCACTGGCTTATTAAAAGCTGTGCCAGCATTGGAATTTTGGAAAAGCTGCCTCATTCCATTACCCATTCGATTTCGAAAAATAAACGCTGCTGCAGCACTCGCTACAACTCCCATAACCGAATACGTCATGGAGCGATTTCTTTTACGTTTGTATCCGAACATTTTCATCATATTTTGAGGTATATTCGATCTCATCAGCGTAGAAATCCATGCAGATTTATTCATCCGGCAGCACCCCTTTTAAAATTAGACGAGATTTGAAAATCCCCTCCATCAATTAGTATTTGATTTCTTCTAATTGATATTCCGGAAAAAGATAACATAAACAGCTGCTTACTCTTTCAAAAAAGGCTTAAGCTTTTGGATGGCTTCTTGCAACTTTCTTGCGTTTTTATTATACATTTCCCTGGTACTCGAAGACTCAGTTGC
Organism: Mesobacillus boroniphilus JCM 21738; assembly: GCF_000517385.1. Lineage (GTDB taxonomy): Bacteria > Bacillota > Bacilli > Bacillales > Cytobacillaceae > Mesobacillus > Mesobacillus boroniphilus. The sequence goes on from NZ_BAUW01000008.1 coordinate 8,540, forward strand.
TAGAGCGAATAATTCTAGATCTGCCTGGCATTTATTAAGCATGGCCAGCAATAGTTTTCTCGGTTGAGGTGATGGAACCTGCAGTTGGTCATCGTACGTATCAATGAATAACTTCCCATAAGAATCAACTTGGCCTAAAAAAACATTGTCAAGTGTCACTCCAAGATTAGTCAGCTCAATGTCCAGCCACCCCTTGGTTTTACCTGCCGCTGCTAGTTGATCATTCAATACATTTCCATCCATTATAACAGTATAGCTTTCTTTTTCAGGGGCTACGGGCAAATTCAAGTCCTTTGCAGTTAGAGGGAGCACTTCTTTTTTTAGCAATACACTTAAATCACCTTTTGGTTCCAAAACAGCAAACTCAACATCTGCAGTCTTAAAAACATTTTTCTGTCTTAGTAAAGAATTTAATTCATCGATTGTATATTTTTCCTTCTTTAAATTCTCTTCCATCACTTTTCCATCTTTAATAATTACTGTTGCCTTACCTTCAAAAAAATCTCTGAACTTCTTGCTTTTGATCCCAATGAGGTCATGCAAATATGTAAAGGATCCAAAAATAACTATGGCCAATACTCCATGAAACAAATTTCCATCGAGACCCATAATGACTTCACCAGCGATACTTCCAATAGTAATACCCGAAACATATTCAAAAAAAGACAGCTCCGCCAGCTGCTTCTTCCCACCAATTTTTGTAATCGCAAACAATGTCACTACAAACAAGACAGACGAAACGATTATGTGTGTCCATTCATTCATTTTCTCACCTCTAGCTTTTATATTGCGGCTCTGCTAGTTCAAGCTGAGTTTTCCTATTTTGCAGGTCCGTTTTTATTTCTCCGACGACCAGCATCGTTTCGTGAAAGATTTTGCTTGCTTCTGGATTATTGGTATTCAGTGCCATAGAAGATAACTGCGCTTCTATCCCTTTTATCGTTGAAAGGACCTGGTTAACATCTGATGCAATTGTCAATTTTTTCACTCCTATGTATAAGAAAAGGGCGGGTTCCCCCCTGCCTCCCTGACTTTTTACTGTTTGTATTGTGGTTCTTCTTGTTCAATTTCCTGCAGACGCGGTTGAATGCTATCTATAACTGCTTGAGTTTGTTGAGCAGCTGTCTGATATAGTTGTTTAGCTTGCTGATTATCTGTTCCAAGTGCAAATGTCTCCAAACTTGCTTGAGCACTCTTTAGACCAGCGATTGTTTGTTTTACTTGGGCTCCTACAGTCATTATGGTCCCTTCTTTCTCAGAGTATTGGTACTGTTTTAGTATGGCAAGAGCGCAAAGAAATATGCCAGCTTAAATAGCTTCAAAATAGAAAAAGCCATTAGCATGCTTTTCGGCAAACCAATGGCAGATTATTCGGTATCATCGTGTACCATAATTCTTGTGTTATATAAAACGTAGCCATTTCCCCATTTAGCACGAATCTCCATTGCATAATCCCCAGTAGCAACATTCGACTCCTCAAGGTTTAATGGGTACCCTTTAAGTCCTTTATATGCGAGCTTTCCTGTATCCATTTCCCATAAATAACATTTCACAGAATCAGGTGATTGTTCGAATAACAGCCTGATCTTGTCGTCTTTCTCAACAATAATTGGATGAGAGTCTTTTACTAGTACAGCAGGGTCGGTATTCGTATCTGCCGAGGCAGTCCTTCCCCATTTCCTTAAGGAGTATGTTGCAGGCTTAACCTCCACAGTATGTTTGGCTACAACCATATCTAAGTCCGAAGGGACAGGTTTATAAGTGCTGTATATGCTCCAGCTGATGATGCACAATAAAATCAGAAATGACATGATTACCCACGGAACAGTCTTTTTCACCGTTATCCCCCACTTCCCGAACACACTAATTGCTCCCTTTATATAGACGGCGGGATGAGTGAAAAAGTTTCAAATTTTTCAGTTAATTTTATGTTCGATTATTTCTCTTCATCATTTAGGATTCCATCTTTACTTGGTTTAGTTTTTCCTGATTAAACCATTATCGTTATATGTAACATTCATTACATGCGAAAAGAATTTCTTACTTTATAATGAATAAATAATTGATTAAAAGTTGGTGATGATTATGCATGAAGTTCGATTCACTCAACCTGCGGGCGGCCATCCTGCTGGTATTGATTTTAATGAAAATCCATATATCGTTATCTGGGAAGTTACGAGGGCTTGCCAGCTTAAATGCTTGCATTGCAGAGCAGATGCTCAGAATAAGCCTGACCCATTGGAATTGACACCTGAAGAAGGCAAAAATCTGATCGATCAGATTTACGACATGGGGAATCCTATGCTTGTATTTACTGGTGGGGACTGTATGATGCGAGAAGATCTCTTTGACCTTGCGGAATATGCAATTAAAAAAGGGATGCGCGTTTCAATGACCCCTAGCGCCACAGATAATGTGACGAAAGAAAAAATGCAAAGAGCTAAGGAAGTCGGACTTTCAAGATGGGCTTTCAGCTTGATGGGCCTACTCCTGAAATCCATGACCATTTTCGAGGCACTCCCGGATCGTTCGATCTTACAATTGAAAAAGTAAAATACCTGAACGATTTGAATATGCCTTTGCAGCTTAATACGGTTATTTCCCGCTACAATTATGAACATCTTGAACAGATGGCCGAATTGATGAAAGAACTCAAGGTAGTAATGTGGTACATCTTCCTGCTTGTACCAACAGGTCGGGGACAGCTGGATGCCTGCCTTACTCCAGCAGAACACGAAAAGGTATTCAGATGGCTTTATGAACTAAGCAAAACCGCTCCATACGATATTAAAACCACTGCGGCTCAACATTATAGACGTGTAGTTTTCCAGCAAAAAGCACGAGAAAATAGGGTCAATAAAAATGAAGGAATTCATTATGAAGACACCTTAACTAAAGATATGGCCTCAGTGATTGATGGGTTAAAGCGAGCGCCTAAAGGAGTTAATGACGGTAACGGATTTTTGTTTGTTTCCCATACCGGTGATGTCATGCCTTCAGGGCTGCTGCCACTGGTTGGCGGGAACGTCCGCGAAAAACCATTGGCTGAAATATATCGAAGCTCCCCTATTTTTAAAGACTTGCGGAGCCCTGACAAGTATAAGGCAAGTGCGGTGTATGTGAATTCCGCTTTGTTTGCGGTGGTTCACGCTCTAGAACTTACGCGGTGACAGGTGACTATATGGAAAGCGAACCATTTTGTGTATATATTCCAGAAGCAATGAGGAAAAAGGAAACAAGTGTTTAAAATCTCCAGCTCCATATTTTGGAGCTGTTTTTTATTTCAATCATTTTTGACACTTTCATGACAACGCAAAAACTGTGACATAAAGCACGGCATCCAGCATCATTCAGGTTTTACAATAAAACTAACGAAAGGATGGTGCAAAAATGACAATCAAGATTGATCAAAATGCATTCAAATGGTTTGAACAGGAATTCGATACACCAAAACCGTTTCACATCCGCCTTTACCCTCAATATGCCGGGTTTGGCGACAAGAACAAAGGCTATAGCCTGGCATTTTCCCTTGAAGCACCTGCCATTGCCGCTGAACAGCAAGAGATTGATGGAATTACCTTTTTTGTCGAAGCAAACGATACATGGTTTTTTGACGAGACAGATGTAGAACTGAAGTTAAGCGACACCTCTGGTGAAATTTTCGCTAATTATATTGAACACAACTGAACCTAATGGAGTCCCTGGTATTATCCAGGGACTCTTTTTACATTTCCTTCGGTGTTTTAATGCCCAGCAATCTAAGTCCTTCTTCAAGAACAATGCTAACAGAATGAACCAACTGGAGTCGGGCATTTCTTTCTGCATCATCTTCAAGTATCCGGACTTCTCCGTAGTATTTATTAAAAGCCTGTGACAGGTTTAGGACATATTTAGCAATCAGGGATGGATCATTTTTCTCGACCGCTCTCTTGATTGTATCAGGAAATACTTGAAGTTCTGTTATCACTGGCCATTCATTATCAGCAGCCAAATTGACGTCACCATTGTATGCTTCAAATGCCCCCTTCCTCAACAATGACTGTGCCCGGGCATTTGTATATTGAACATATGGTCCTGTTTCGCCTTCGACTTTTAGCATCTCTTCAAGGGAAAACTCAATATCATTCATGCGGAAATTTTTAAGGTCATGAAAAACAACGGCACCGGTTCCGACCATTACAGCAATATCTGTCTTATTGGCCAAAGAAGGATTTTTATTTTCTATATTCTTTTTCGCCAACTGAATGGAATCTTGGAGAACATTTTCTAACAAAACGACCTTGCCTTTTCTTGTGGACATTTTTTTGCCGTCCTTTAACATCATTCCAAATGGAATATGTGTAATACCACTCGCCCATGGAAAGTCCATCTTTGCAAGCACTGCTTTTATCTGTTTAAAGTGAAGGGTTTGCTCGTTACCCACCACATATAATGACTTCACAAAAGAATATTCTTCGAATCTGTACTTGGCTGCAGCTAAATCCCGCGTAGCGTATAAAGTGGCGCCATCCGATTTTTTTATAAGACATGGAGGAAGTTCATTATCATCTAATTTGACTACTTGAGCCCCATCAGAATCTTCAAGCAGTCCCTTTTCTCTTAGCATCTTCACGATTGGTCCCATTTTATCATTATAGAAAGCTTCTCCAGCATATGAATCGAACTCAATTCCCATAAGGTCGTAAATCTTTTTTAAATTCCTTCAATGATTCATCCTTGAACCATTTCCAAAGCTCTAGTGCTTCAGCATCACCATTTTCCAGGCGTCTGAACCAGTCGCGGCCCTCTTGTTCAAGCTGTGGCTGGCTTTCAACGGCTTCATGAAATTTTATATACAGTGCAAGCAGCTCCTGTATTGGTTCAGCCTTCACATTTTCCTCAGTGCCCCAAAGCTTATATGCCGTGATGAGCTTGCCAAATTGAGTTCCCCAGTCTCCTAAATGGTTGATTTTCACTGGCTTGTATCCACATTTTTCATAAATAAGCGAAAGTGAATTCCCGATAACCGTTGACCGCAGATGGCCCATGGAAAATGGCTTGGCGATATTTGGCGAGGAAAGATCAATTGTTACAGTCTGACTTTCACCAAGGTCAAGGTCACCATAATGATTCTTTTTTTGCCGTATTTCATTTAAAAGTTCTTTGGTGACGTTTGCCTTATTTAAAAACGCATTTAAATAACCGCCAACTGCTTCAAAACGATTAAATGACCCATCGACTTCGACCTGGCTTTGCAATCGTGAACTTAGATCTTTGGCAATATCAGCTGGTGGCTTTCTCATCGTTTTCACCAGTTGGAAACATGGGAAAGCCAAGTCCCCCTGGTGCAAAAATTTGGGTTTCTCAATTAACCTCTCTATTTCATTACAAGTAAGAAGCCCATCTATCTCGGCAGCAAGCAATTCTGAATACATTTTTACATATTTCATTAGAAAGCCCCCTATATAAAATACAAAAAACTCCCGTCTCTATATAAGAGACGAGAGTTTATCCCGCGGTACCACTCAAATTGTTCCACACTAAGGAACCTGCTTTCTTTGATAACGGGTAAATCCCGGCCGGCCCTACATCCGTTCAGGCAAGCATCTCAAAAGTGCGCTTCATTATTCTCCCACACCAGGCTTCCACCGTCCCTGGCTCGCTGAAGCAAACAAAGAATAATTACTCTCTTCATCATCGATTAGATATTTTTACCATTATAAACAACCACTATGTCATTTTGCAATCATTATTTTAGGTATTATTTTAAATTAACTATTTAACTTTTAATCCTGTGCTGAATTCTTGGATGGATCGATTGAAATCATCATGCTTTTCAACATAGTTGCCGCTGGTATAGTCCCCTATTACTTTCCGCCAGAAGTTCCTTGCCGGTTCATTTTTCTCTACCTGGGTGATACTCCATGTTCCAGGGAATTGATCAAATAGCTTAAAAGCAGCAATTTTGCCGAATCCTCTCCGGTAAAATTTCTCATGATAAAAAACTCAAGGATTACATTGGGGTCTCCGCTTTCGACCATTGCAAAACCTGCCAGTTCCCCATCATGCATGATAAAAAAGCATGTAAATCCACTTCAGCCCAATATGGTTTTAAATCAAATGGAGCAAAGCTTCCATTCACTTCAAGCTTGATATCCTGAAAGACTGTAAATTCGTAAATATAAAATTGAATTAAATTTTGAAGAATTTGTTCCTCATCTTGTTTCACACGCACTAAATCAATCACAGAGATTCCCCTTGTTTCAAGATATATATAAGAATTCGGCTACTTATCATTAAATCCTTTTTCTCCTAAGAAAGTCTTTTTACTCTTCGCTGTTAGGATATGAATAATGGTAGGTTATTTCTTTATCTTTTAATGAAATTTCAACTATTTCTGAACCATCTGTGGATTCTAATGTGTACGATGAACCCCCACCCTTGATTTGCTTCCATAAACCTGTTGAAATGATATTTTCGATATAATCTTTAAAGCGTTGAGGTACTCCTTGATCCCAAACATATTTTTCTGTATCACCCATAAGCTTAATTGCTTATGCCAACAGGATAAGGGAGACTTCCGTAGCCATGGGTAACATAAAGCTGCTCGTCATGCCGATAGGGTTTAGGCTCGATGAAGTTTAATGATGAAATGACCTGGAAAATTTCAGCGTATTCAAGTTTTGGGTAATCGAAGCTGAAATGCAATGTTTCCTTTCCGGCTTTGACGAAAAAATGGTAGCGGAGGCTAACATCCATCATTTTGACGTGTTCGATATATAATGATGTTGGATAAGGAAAGTTCACCATCTCTTTTGCCATATTCATAGCGCTCGTATTGATGATTTTATTCTTCTCTCCATCAGTTACAAACTTAGCCATTCCTACTTGTTCAGGGTTGCCTTTTTCAAAAAATGCATAACCCTCTTCGTTCTTTTCGCTATATATACTTCCTAAACTCCAATTGAGACTGAATTCATTAACTGCTTGCGATTGTCCTGCTCCATCGGGAGATTGATAATGTTGTTGTAACTGGATGAGCAGACCTGCCGAGAGGATTACAAATATTGCTGTTAATATAACATTTTTCAACTCGAATATTTTATGTTTTACATTAAAACCAGCTTGAGCACGAATCGAGGACCTGATTTTACTTCTCATCCTGTCTCTTTCATCTTCTCCCGGGGTAACTGATCTTAGGGCAGCCCAATTTCGTTCAGAAGGTTTCTTCAAAGTATTCGCTCCCTTCCACTACATCCATTTTCTTTAATGCAGCTAATCCCCTTGACAAAGTCTTTCTGATTTTTGATTCCGACCAACCCAGGATTTCGGAGATTTCCTTAGTGGAACACTCTTCAACCTTTTTCAAAGTAATCACAAGCCGGTAGTCTGGTTTAAGCTGTTGGATCGCACCCAGTGTTCTCTCTATCGTATCCCGGTGTTCAATATACTGTTCAATGTTAAAAGGTGACTGTGTCTCTGGGACGTTTGCAAATAATGAAAAAAACTCTTTCTTTTTCTCTTGCGTATTTCATCTATTACGAGATGTTTTGCTATACTAAAAAGCCAGGTTTTCACGTTCGTTCTATTTTCGAATTTCTCATAGGACATATAGGCACGTAAAAAAGTGTCATGTACCAAGTCCTCACAGCATTGACGGTCTCCCATCATGTAAAAAATAAAGCGGTAAATATCTTTATAAAACATCTCATACCATTCCATTACCTGTTGTTCTTTAACATTTTCTTTTATTTCCCCCACCTCATTCCCGCTCTCTATACAATAAGTCGAATCTAATTGTAAAGTGTGACACATTATTAGGTGCTTTTTTCATTATAAAATAAAAATGAGCCCTCATCTTATTAGATAAGGACTCATTTTACTAGTATTCTTCGATTTCCCAGGTATGTGTGAACTGGATGCAGCCCTTAAGTGTTTGTGCAACCGGACATCCTTGTTCAAAGACGTTCAATGCTCTTTCAGCAGCTTCACTTTTTCCTGCTGGGACCTTCAATTCATAGTGACAACTGATTTTCGTGATTTTAAGGACTCCCTCCGGTGCTTCAATTGTTCCTTGGACTTTAGCCATGACTTTATCAGGTGAAGTTGGTATTTTACGCGCCTCCAGCGCGCCAGATAGGGTTCCAACCAGTCAGCCGCCTGCTGCAGCAACAATATGGTCAAGCGTGGAAGGATATTCTATTTCTGGATTTACACCATAGAACTGCTTTACTCCGCCATGGACTCCAAAAACCAAAGGCTCACTAAATCCATCAATATAAGCCTCTCTTATCTTATTTGGGGTATCTTTTTGAATCACTGTTATCTTCGTTAAGGCGATTGGCTCAGACAATTATACGATCCCTCCTTAGTTTTCTAACTTCAACATATAAGAAAGCTTTCTGATTATCAAACATTTGCCTACAGGTTTTATAAATAGGCAGCCCGAATTCACTAATCTATGATACAAGCTGATGCTCGTCCGATATTTTCACATAAGATGTTCTTGTAAGGTTCGGATCTTACCTATCTTCTTCAAGGAAGGGGGTGAAGAGATGTTAATTACTGCGATTGTCGTTCTTTTGCTGGCACTTGCTTTGGTAGTTGCGATCTTGTTGGGTCAGGACGCTCTAGCTGATGTCCTTTACACTTGCATCGGTGAAGTAATTGCTGTAGAAAACGGTGCTGCATAATCTCTTCAAGAGATTTGAGACCTGAAGTTCCTTACAGTCTCTCCGGCTATACCGGTATATGCCGGGGAGATCTTACTTATAGACAGAAAGGGTGTATCAAATGAATGAGAAAGAAGTAAAGCCACATATTGAAGATTTAAAGAAAGATCCGACATTAAATGAAATACTTAATTTTACCCAGGGAATCTTTAAGAAATTACCCGAAAACGATAAGGTAACCGATAACAGTAAAGCAGATAAGGATAGTCAATTGAATGCAGAAACACTCAACTCCCTGGTGACTGCTGCACAAAGTTTTATAAATCCAACTACTCTATCATTTCTCTCAAAGACCTTAAATCAATCAGAAATTAAAGAAAAGATTCTAACCCTACTAGCTTAAACATAAGGTCGAACAGCTCACAGCTGAATTGAGCGAAGTAAAAGAAGGCTTGAATGAAGCCAAAACTCAGTTATCAGAGAAAATTAAACGTTTGGAAGAACTAGTCCAATACCTTAAACGCCGCAGGAGACGGTAAGTAAATAGAGTCCTTCATTTTCAATATATGAAGAACTCTATTTTTGTGTGAATTTCAGCTTACGTTTGCATAAGGTGTTTTAGGGTCTCTGCTGTTTTTGTAACCCTCTCATGAGTAAACGCCTCTTAACCATTAAAAAGTAGTACCGCCAAATAAATGGCTGTTCCCCGCATAATCATAGCGGATACCTTATTTATTACACCGCCTCCCGACTTGCGGACCAGATTGAATTAAGATTCTAAAAATCGTGGAAAAAGTGAGAATTACTGACGAATTAATAAGCCGGGATCATAACAGATGGTATAACCGGGCTAAAGTTGAGTCAGTACCGACAACGATTATTTTCAAGTGCGCAAAATGATAGCGGAATAAGAAAAGCGCAAGCGCCTTGGTCAGCCCCGACAAGCGTTGGAGGGCCTGACAGTGAAGTCGTTCTTTGACTTCATTGGCAGGACCGAAACGTCTCGAGGAGCTAGGCGCTGAAGCTAGATACTAATCTAATTGGATAAATTTATACTTTCTCTAGTTAAAAAGGACTTAGAACACATTCACTCCCTTTACCCTTTTTAATTTCCTCTGTATTTATTTCGACAAATCTTTGGAAAATCCTTGAAGAAATAAAAAAAGCGACCTTCTTTTCAGAAGAGCCGCTAGTTTTGCAAATCTTTATTTTTCTAAAATTATCTGGATTACATGACCAGTACCGGTATGTAATTGACCTTCAATTCGTTCCTGTTCTCCGTAGAAGAAATGTACTACTTTAAATCCTTTCAGCCATTGTAACAGGTCTGCTGGATCGTAAAGCATATCGACTGTTTTTGGCCCGCCTGTTCCATAGTGGACCTGATCCTCGGAATATACTTCAAGCATGACAATGCCACCTGGTTTAACAGCCGTTACTAATTTGTCAAACACAGCCTTTTGGTCCTGTTTAGCAAAATGGCCGAAAACCATGATCGCTGCGTCGAATTCAGCACTTGGGACTGAATCGTGAATTAAATCTTTCTGTTCAGTCTTGATCTTCACTCCATTGCTTTCAGCCAAGGCTTCAGTTTTCTTCAACCCATTCAACGCATAGTCGTAAGCTGTGACATCTAGACCTTGTTTAGCAATGTAGACAGCATTCCTGCCTTCTCCTTCCGCGAAACATACAACTTTTTTTCTCCCCTTTTTCAGCCTATGTACCTGGCTCTTTATAAATAGGTTTGGTTCCTCACCGTATACATATTGTTCAGACCCAAAACGTTCATTCCATGGATTGCCCATTTTATCACCCCTCCTTATTATACCCATTACCCTTTTTATAGTATGATTACTATGCTTAAGGCTATTCTTTTTTAAATGGGTATCAATAAGATAAGGAGGTATATTCAATGAGAGAATTAACGACAATGGATGAAGTTAAAAGTTTGATCGGTGACAAAGAATTAAGCTTTATTTATGTATTGACCGACAGCTGAAGTGTCTGCCATGGCCTGCTTCCTCAGGTCGAGGAAGTGTTGAAAGATTTCCCTAAAATAGAAACCGGTGTAGTAAATGCGGGAAAGGTCGAAGAAATCGCAGGATTCTTAATGGCATTCACCGTTCCCGTCCTTGTCCTCTATGCAGATGGACGTGAGTATTTAAGGGAAGCTCGGATTGTCCAGGTTGAAAAGTTAAGGAGGATATAACTAAAATATACGAAGGTTTTTTCGGGGAATGATGGTGAGCTTGGGATTAACAAGCTCTTTTCTCATTCAATTAAGCCTGTTGTAATTAAGCTATTCATCCTCTATTATCTGAAAAATGAATCCACCCCTCCTTATTCCATAATTTCACATAAAAAAGAGTGTATTAAGTCCTATTGATTATGCAAACTAATCCATGGACCAACGTCCTTTCATAAGGAGAAATAACATGAATATAGAAACGATAAGGAGTGGGATCATGGGAATATTAAGCGGGAATCCTAAAGATGAACCAATGCATTATGGTGAAGTATATGGCACGTGGAGCCATCTATCGATCAATCACGGACTTATTGCAGGATATCAGACATTCATCAATCATATTGGTGATGAGGACCTTAAAAAACTAGTTCAAGAAGCCATTGAAGCAATGCAGGAAGAAAACAAGCAGGTAGAGGAATTGCTAAAATCAAATGGAATTGGGCTTCCTCCTGCACCTCCAGAACGCCCAGTTGCTCACCTAGAAGCTATCCCTCCAGGAGCAAGATTTAGTGACCCTGAAATTGCTGCAGCTGTTTCAAAGGATGTTGCGGAAGGATTGGTAGCTGCCAGCACAATGATTGGCCAATCCATCAGGGAAGATATTGCTGTAATGTATGGCCAGTTCCATATGGCTAAAGCACAATTCGGGGCTAAGATGCTGAAACTGAATAAAACAAAGGGATGGCTAATCCCTCCCCCATTGCAAGTTAAATCTTCAGAGAGTTAAATAATTTTATTATGTAAACAATTCTAAATTAAAACAGCAGACCCTCGAGGGTCTGCTGTTTTTGATTGTTCATCGATTTCGTACGAAGGATACTCTCGTTCGGACAAAACCCCGTTGCATTCCTTCTAATTTGTCCGAAGCCTATACCCATGTTTAACTGTATTCAAGAACAGTACCGTTCAACAATCCATTTGTAACACTTCGGGATTATTTCTTCCAAACCCTCTTGTTCTCGACTCTCCTTGTATACCCAAGTGCATCGAGACGCTCCAGGAAAGGAATCATGTATTTCCGTGATAACTCCACTGCTTCCTTAGCCTGGGGAACCTCAAACTCATCCCTTGTATGTTTTCTTAGTCTCTCAACCGCATCCTCAAAATGAGCGCCGTACCAGGCATATTGATCATCTAACGGGACGATTTCCCCCTGATCCTCAAGGAAGCGTTTCATCTCAACTGCTATGGAGTCCGGTATGCCGGCATTTTTTATATAATCATTCAGGTAAGCAACCTTTAGGCCATCCGCCTTAAGTTCATTAAGCATATTTTCTGTCCGCTTCACCCAGTTTTTCGGGACGTGAGGAACAAAGCTTGCCAGGTAAATATACTGTTCTTTCCGGAAAAATAAGCCCTTGTTGATGCCATTATCGATAATGAATTCAAGCAAAGTTTTAGAAAAAGATTTCTGAAGTGACTGTAGCAGCTCAGCTTTGTTCATTCCAGTTCGCATTGGATTTTCTTGATGGTAATCCTCAAGCCGGTCTTTGATATCTTCTTCAATGACTTCGACTACTGATACAAGAGCGTATTCCTTATTCGAAATGCGGACGAATTGTCCATCATTCAAATTGGTCAAAATCAACCCTTCATCAAGAGCAGTTCGTTTAATCAGTTCATCGATAGATAGACTTTTTGCTTCATATAAGGCTGCGTTGATTCGTTCAATTGGTGTGCCTGCCTTCTTTTTCTCAAGCTCTTGTATTGTCTGCTGGCCAAATCGATATTTATTTCCACGCGGGTCTATTACCCAACCGCCGCCAATCGTTTCCTGAGGACTTGGCCGACGGACGATAAAACGGTCTCCACGCTTTGTAACGATTTTTTCATCAAGACGGAGCTGACAAAGGATTTCACCGTTGTCCTCTTTTAGTTCATTTCGGTCAAAAAAGACAATCCGGCCCATTACTTCGGCGGTACCGATATGGCACTTGATTAGAGTCCTTTGTTTCACCAAATGCTCAAGGTCCTCAACCACCCTGATCGCGACATCAATTGTATTCGTTACGATAAAATGTTCAGAGGAAACAAGCACCTCTCCCCGTTCAAGATCATCTTTTGAAACACCCGATAGATTGATGGCTGCCCTCTGCCCCGCATAAGCCGACTTTGCTTGCTGATGATGTACCTGCAGCTGACGCGCTCTCACTTCAATTCCGGACGGAAAGACTTTTAAAAGCTGACCCTCTTCAACTGTCCCTTCATATACAGTACCCCTGACAACGGTACCTTGCCCTTTAACCGTAAATACCTGGTCAATCGGGAGGCGGAAAGCACCTTTGGCGTCGCGCATTTCCTGCTCCTTCAGCGTTTCAATGATCATTTCTTTCAATTCATCGATCCCTTTTTTCGATAAGCTGTCAACCATCATGAATGGAGAGTTCTCAAAGACAGTTCCTTCAAGTTCACCTAAGATATCATCCTTGACAAGCTCAATGAATTCTTCTTCAACCCGGTCGATTTTAGTGATTGCGATAATGCCGGAGCGGATCCCCAGGAATCCGAGAATATCCAGGTGTTCACGCGTCTGGGGCATGACCCCTTCGTCCGCTGCAACAACAAGAACGACCAGGTCAATCCCTGTAACACCGGCTATCATTTGCCTGATAAAGCGCTCATGGCCTGGTACGTCAACGACTGAAATTTGCAGTTCTTCATCTTCATATAATGGCGCAAAGCAAGTTCAATCGAGATTTGCCGTTCTTTTTCTTCTTTTAGACGGTCGGTATCCACGTTCGTCAACGCTCGTGTCAATGATGTCTTCCCATGGTCAATATGTCCGGCCATCCCAATAGTAAAATACCTCTTGCTCAAATGCTGACACCTTCTTTTTATATGTAAGCTTAATCAAAATCTCTCCATCTTCCATAAGCTTGTCCGGGATCGGGAGAACAAAATTAAACATGTAAAAGTAAATATTATTGCCTAAAAAGCAATGTTTATAAAACCACTCTAACTTTTATGCGATGATTGTTCAAGCGGAGAAAATGAGAACAATTCACTTCAGTTGCCCCTCATAGCTCCAATTGCACCGCTGAATTCCCCGTTTCGCAGAAAAATTGGTTCAATACCGGACATTTTACAATAAAGCTTGAGGCTGGATTGCAAAGGCTCATTGCCTGTCAAAGTACTGCCGATAAAAACTGTTTTCTTTATATCGTGAAGGGCAGCTGTTTGAACAGTTAAAAGCGTAATGGTTTCCGCAATCATATTTATAACTGACGCCATTTGGTCAGACGGTGAACTGATATCTTTTACCGCTGACTTTGCAAAGTTGCTCGCAGTTAAATTACCTGGAATCGGTGGTTCTTCAGGATCATAGATATCTTTAACCAACAGGTCTACATTTCCCCTTTTCCCTTTTTGGGACATGTTGACCAATTTTGAAAAATCATTTGACTCAGCAAGGATTTTGCCTATTCCCATGAATGTACCTCCGCCGACGCCGCTGCCTAGAACCCTGTCATAATGTTCATCTTCAATTGTAAACCAGGAAGTGCCTGTCCCGATATTAATCAAAAGGAACTTTTCATGAATAGTCCTGCCTTCCTCCATCATCAAATACTTTGCCCCTTTACATGCAGCGGTAAATTCATCAACAATCTTTGCTTCGGGAAAGTATTCTGCTTTAAATCTCCCTGCTCTGCCACCAGTCAGGGTGATCGTTTTATTCAAAGAAATCATTCTTAGCCACCCAATGGCAGCATTTGCTTCATGTATGCTATGCTTTCGAAAATGCATTCTGTTTTTTTCTTCATAAGCTATTTTTATTAAAGACCCGCCCGCGTCTATACCAATAGAATTATTCATTCGTTGCCTCCTTTACATGAAAATCATTAAAACATTCATTTACTTCTATTGTAAGTCTCAGGAAAACTTGAAAGCAACGGAAAAGCGGCAATTCAGTTTAAACTGCCGCTTCCTGGCCGATCACAAAGTCTGATTGGCTTATGACTTTTGCAGTTAGGCCATTAGGTTGGCCACTTTCTTAATATTCGCCCCCTAGTGATTTCCTTCTAATCAGCCTTAATCGGAACGACTTCCCCATCTTCTATCGCTGCAACGATCAGCTCGGCTTCAAATCCGCCATTCGGATCAATTTTTGGAATGACATAAACTTTTTTGTCTTCTGGCAGATTATCCAGACCATCCTGCATGTGGCTCATGATTTTTTCAGGATCATCGACTGAACCTGCAGCTTTTATCGCTTCAGCGAAAACATACATGGCGATATAATTCAAGCCAGCTTCTGAACCTGGGTCCTCATTATATTTCGCACGATAATTCTTCACAAATTCTGGAATTCCAGGACTGTCAGAATTAACAAGCGGCATTACTCCAATCGCCCCATTAAGGACGTCATAACTGCCTGTAACTTTCTTCATTTCATCGAACTTTGCCTGGTCCATGACAATGAATCCGCCTTTGAAGCCTAGTTCTCTCGCCTGTTTGGCAACTTTTGCGGTTGGCTCGGACGGTCCTCCGATAAACAATACATCAGGCTTCTCCTTCAGGGCATTGGTTATGATAGTGAAGAAATCAGTATCTTTTGCGAAGTCAATAGAAGAGTTATACACTACTTCTCCGCCTGCTTCTTCCCAATGAGGCTGCAGCTTTTCTGCCCAGTCCTTACCGTATTGTGAGGCAGTCGGCAGGAAAGCGATTTTCTTGCCGAATTTCTCCATTGAATAATTTGTGAATGGCTCAAGATAACCATCATAACGAGGAGGGATTCTGACTGTTAATTTATTGCCGCCTTCCGTTACCTTAGGTTCACTGGTGTAGGCGCCAATAATGAATTTTTCCTGCTGGTTAAACACCTGCATGGCTGCTACTCCACCACTGTGCGGTGTGAAAATGATCGGTGTTTTGTTCTCCTGCATCAGTCTCTTTGCGTTCCCTCCCGCTTCATTTGGCAAATATTTATCATCCAGGGATACAATGTTCAATTTATACTTCTTTCCATTTACCTCAACTCCGCCGGCTTTGTTAATCTCTTCGGCTGCCATTTGTACACCGTTCAATGTCCGTTCTCCGTAAAAGGCTGCCGGTCCGCTTAACGGTCCTGTGTATCCAATATTAATCGTTCCTTCTCCTGGTACGGCTTTAGAATCCGTTCCTCCCGTATCCGTTTTTTCAGAGCTGTTGCAAGCGGCAAGGCTGAAAATCAAAGCAAACATTATACTTAAGACTGCTAGCAGTTTAGACTTCTTCTTCATTTGCTTTCCCCCTTAATTTGTTTTCTTAATATTCAGAAATATAATTTTAAACCGCTCCGCAACCACCTCCCTAAAGACAGAAGTTGTTTTAAGCACCTATATAAGCTTTCTTAATCTCATCATTCGCGAATAGTTCTTCTGAAGTACCTTCCAGCACAACTTCCCCGTTTTCAAACACATAGCCTTTATCAGCAATCCTCAAGGCAGCATTCGCATTTTGTTCTGCAAGGAGGATCGTGGTTCCTTCGCGATTGATGGTTTTGATCACTTCAAACATCTGCTCTACAATCAGAGGAGCTAACCCGATGGAAGGTTCATCGAGAAGCATCAGCTTCGGTTTAGCCATGAGTGCTCTGCCAATCGCAAGCATTTGCTGCTGTCCTCCACTCAGTTGTCCAGCCATATCATCTTGCTTCTCTTCTAAAATAGGGAAAAGATCGAATACGTGCTTCATAGATTCCTTTACCCCTTTTTTATTCTTTCTGCGGACATAGGCTCCCATCTTCAAATTCTCTTCCACTGTCATTGAAGGGAAGAGTTTACGCCCTTCCGCACACTGGACAATGCCTGACTGGACAATTTTATCTGGGGAGCGTTTGTTAAGGGTTTCGCCTTCAAATTCGATACTTCCTGAAGACGCTTTGTTCAGCCCGCTAATCGTTTTGAATATGGTGCTTTTCCCTGCTCCGTTTGCCCCAAGCAAAACAACGATTTGACCAGGAGAGACCTCTAGATTTACATTATGGACAGCTGTGAAGCTTCCGTATTTTACTGAAACGTCCTGCAGTTTAAGCAATTGCACTCCCTCCCAGGTAAGCCTTGATGACAGCGGGATTATTCTGGATTTCTTCAGCAGTACCCTCTGCGATTTTCTCTCCGTAGTTGAGAACCATGATTTTGTCTGCCAGCTTCATGATCATTTGCATTTTGTGTTCAATCAGACAGACAGTAATCCCACTATCAACCATTTTATTCATTAATTCTGCCAAACCCTCTGTTTCATCCGGATTGACGCCAGCTGCAGGCTCATCAAGAAATATGATTTCTGGTTCAGTCGCCAAAGCCAGCGCAAAGGCCGTCCGTTTTTTCTCTTCCTGAGTCAGGCTGCCAACCAATTTCCCGGCAACCTTTTCCAACCCGGTAAATCGAATCACTTCGAGAGCTTTTTCATGGCATTGATCTTCTTCTCTTCTCAACCTCTTTGTTCTTAAAATAGCGTCCAGTAAATTGGACCTTGTTCTTAATCTGTGTCCGACGACCACGTTGTCAAGGACAGTTGACTGTTCAAACAGATTGGTAGTTTGAAAGGTGCGTGCAATTCCCATCTCAGCGATTTTATTTGGAGGCATATTGGTGATATCCTGACCTTTCAGTATAATGCTGCCTGAGCTCGGAGGGTGGAAGCCGCTTATCAAATTGAAAAACGTTGACTTGCCAGCGCCATTAGGACCGATGATGGCATTGATCTTACCCTTTTCAATTGTAAAATCAACGTTATGAACTGCTGTTAAACCGCCAAATTTCTTCGTTAAATTCTTAGTTTCAAGGAACATTCTTATCCCTCCTTCACCTGATTTTCCGCAGAGATTGAGTTTTGTGAAAATCGTTCGTCCATTTGCGCTTTTGCAAGCTTTCTCTCAGCACGTTTTGCTTTCCACCCAGAGATTGAACCTGCGATTCCTCGGGGATAAAAGATCACCAGCAGTGTCAGAATCGGACCAAAAATAAGCATGCGGTAATCCTGGAGAAATTGCAGCTGCTGTGAGATCCAGACAACCAAAACAGTACCCACGATTGGACCTGAAAGCGTGCCGATCCCGCCAATCAACAGGTAGGTAAGCAAATCAAACGTGATGACAATGTTGCCAATATCAGGTCCGATGAAGCGAACGAAAGAGGCGTAAAGGGCTCCTGATAATCCTGCGAAAAAAGTGGAGAGCACGAACGCTTCGAGTTTGTTTTTCATAGTAGATATACCGATTGTTTGTGCCAGGTTCTCACTATTGCGAATAGCAATGTAAGTCCTTCCTGTCAGTGAATGCACGATACGATAGACAATCAGAATCACAACGAGCAGGATCGCAAGGACGAGGTAATATTGTGACAGCGGTGTCTCAAAGGAAATCGGTCCGATATTTCCTGGTGCCGGTATCCCTATAAGCCCGCGGACACCTTCTGTTAAGCTGTCCCACTTATCAATGACCAGGTAAAGTATATACCCTACACAAAGCGTATAGATGGCAAAGAAGTGCTCTTTTGTCCTGAGAGCAATCAGGCCAATCAAAAAGCCAAGAACGCTGGTAATAATCAGGGCAAGAACAAAAGCCAGCCAGAAATTCATCTGTGCTTTTACTGTCAAAATCCCTAAGGAATATGCACCAACCGCAAAGAATCCAGCATGTGCCAATGATAGATATCCTGTATAACCGGCCAGCAGATTAAGCCCGTATACACCAATCATCCAGATAAAAGAAAGAGTCATGATATGGATGAAATAGTCATTTTGGGTCACAAATGGAAAGAAGATAGCGAATACCACGAGTGCGAGAATGATATTTCGTTTATTGATGATTTTCTCCACTAGTGTCCCCCCTTTGCAAAGAGTCCTGTTGGTTTTACTGACAGGATGATCACCAACAGGATGAACGCGATGAGATCTTTATAATCGTTTGATATATACGTTGCTCCCAGACTTTCGCTGAACCCAAGAATGTAGCCGCCTATGATGGCTCCCGGAATGCTGCCCATCCCGCCGAGAATGATGATGACAAACGCTTTTAGGATAACCAGCTGTCCCATACCAGGAAAAACCAGGTTGATAGGTGCAGCCAGAGAGCTGGCAATCGCCGCAAGCCCTCCGGATATAAGGAACGTCAGCATAGCGACCCGGTTCGTATTGATTCCTACAAGGTTAGCTCCGTCACGATCCTGTGACATGGCGATGATGGATGCCCCTGTATAAGTCTTTTTCAAGAAAAGGAAAAGCAGAACCAT
Source organism: Mesobacillus boroniphilus JCM 21738 (assembly GCF_000517385.1). GTDB lineage: Bacteria > Bacillota > Bacilli > Bacillales > Cytobacillaceae > Mesobacillus > Mesobacillus boroniphilus. The sequence goes on from NZ_BAUW01000008.1 coordinate 27,655, forward strand.
GACCGCAATTGCCGCAATGATGATCAGCATTCTTTGCATCGTAAAGGTTAACCCGAATAACTGTACGACCTGGCCATAGGGCGTTGGCATTGTATGATAGTCAGCTCCCCAGACATACTGGGCAAAAGCTTCAAGAAACAGCAGAATGCCGATTGCAGCAATTTTGTCGTGAATAGGCGGTGCATGCCTTAATGGGTAAAAAACCAATCGTTCCATCAGCACACCAATAAGTCCGACAACAATGACAGAAACCAGGATCGCCAGCCAATAATGAAGCCCGTACTGCACCATCATCATCAAGGTGATATAACCGCCCATCATATATAGGGCACCGTGGGCAAAATTCGGGATATGAAGGATACCGTAAACTAGAGTAAGTCCGAGGGCCACCAGTGCATAAACACTTCCGATGGTAAGCCCATTGAACAGCTGCTGAATTAAAATCTCCATCAAGATCCTCCTTATAATTTGATAGCTACATTCGACGGAGTGCTTTTACCTCACCTGTTTTTCAGCTTTTTCCCGTTCTTCCTCCTGTAGTTTCCGCCATAATATTTTGCCGCTGCTTGTCATTGGTAACTGTGTCCTGAACTCGACCTCACGGGGATATTTGTAGGCCGCCATATGCTGTTTGGACCATTCAATTATTTCATCTTCACTTATTTCTCCTTCGTACCCCTCATTTAGAATCACGAAGGCCTTCACAGATTCCCCTCTTCTTGGATCTGGAATACCAACCACCACAGCCTGCTGTATGGCCGGATGCTTGTAAAGGTAGGATTCAACTTCAGTCGGCCACACCTTATAACCTGAGGCGTTGATCATTCTTTTCACCCGGTCGACCATGAAGTAATAGCCTTCTTCATCGAAGCGGCCAATGTCTCCTGTCCTGAAAAACTTTTTGCCGTCAATTTCAATGAACGAATTCCTGTTTTCATCTTCTGTTGTAATAGCCGACCATTACCTGCGGGCCATTCATGACGATTTCACCTATCTCTCCTGCACCAAGTTCTTTTCCGGTTGAGGGTTCAATGATTCTTGCATCGACATCAAAAGACGGGATGCCAAGGCATTGCATTTTAGGCCTGTCAGGCGGGTTGAAGTGGGTCTGGGCAATTGTTTCTGAAAGTCCGTACCCTTCCACAAACCTCAGCCCTGTAAGTTTGTACAGTTTTTCTCCGACAGCCTCAGGTAGCGCTGCACCGCCGCCTGATATCGAGGTTAACGTGGCGATATCCTCTTGTTTCAGTTTGGGATTTGCCAGGAAGTCGACGATCATTGTTGCAATTGCCACCCAGTGCGTGCACCCCTGCGATTGAATCAGTTCAACTGCTGCCTCGCGGTTCCATCTTGTCATCAGGACCATTGTGCTTCCTGAATAGATCGGCATATGCATGCTGTGGACCATTCCGGTAACATGGAATAATGGCAGTGTTGTTAAATGAACTGCACTGGTGGTAGAGCTCGACCAGTGGTACGCACCAATGGTATTCGCCTGAACGGTCCGGTTCGTATGCATACAGCCTTTGGGCATCCCAGTGGTTCCAGAAGTATAAGGAAGCACAACAAGGTCATCTGCCTGGGTAGTATGAGCACGTGGTTCATACTGTGCCGATATGGCTTCCTTCCAATGGAAGTGTCCTGGCTGCTCGAAAACCTTTCTTGCTGCTTCAACTTCCGGCGGCAATATACCTTTGAATTCAACCCCTTTATAATCAGAATAAGCGGCAACTACTACATTAATTAATGGAGTTGTTCCTATAAGCGGCTCAACCTTGTCATAAAGCTCCTGTCCAACTAGTGCGGAATTGATTCCGCAATCCTTGATATAAAAGCTCAGCTCTTCTGCGGTCAGCATTGGATTGATTGGCACCACAATTGCATCTGCTCTTGAAATAGCATAGAATCCAATCACGAACTGTGGGGAGTTCTGCATGAATAACAGGACTCGTTCTCCTTTTGTCACACCCAGCTTTTGCTGAAGGAAGCCTGCCAGTGCGTTGACCTCTTCATCAAGCTCCTTGTAGGAAATAGTGTTTCCGTAATAGTAGATCGCACTCTGGTCAGGGTATCTCGCTGCACTGACTTTTAAATTTTCATAGAGTGATGTTTCCGGCAATTTCAGAGATTTAGAGATTTTCGGCCAATGATCAAAATGAAGATTCGGCATTATTTATTCCTCCCTATTTTTTACTCAACTGGTTTGAAGGAACTTCTTTTTTTAAAAGCCTCTGCAGCGTCTTTGATGGCTTTCTTTCCGTCTGGCAGAAATTCGGTCATTCCGAGGAAACAATGGAGCATTCCCGGAACGCACACATATTCTGTTTCTACTCCGGCATTTTTCAGTTTCATGGCAAAATGCTCGCCGCCATCGCATAAAGGATCGAGCTCTGCTGTCATGATAAAAGCTGGCGGAAGCTTTGCGGTAATGTCATCGGGAATCAGCAACGGTGCGGCAAGAGGGTTTAGTGTATCAGCTGGTGTATTCAGGTATTGTTCACGGAACCAGTTCATTGTGGACTTCGTTAAATAGTAGCCTTCGCCGTATTTTTCGTAAGATGAAGTATATTCAAAGCCTGTAGATGGATAAAATAGCATTTGGTAAGCAATCGAAGGTGTTTGCCTCTCTACTGAAAGAAAGCTGACAACAGCTGCAAGGTTCCCTCCTGCACTGTCACCTGCGACTGCGATAGAATTTTTATCGATATTAAGCTCTTCAGCGTTTTCATACACCCATTTAGCAGCTAGATATGAATCTTCTACTGCAACCGGAAATTTGCTTTCAGGTGCAAGACTGTAATCCACAGAAACTACTATACATCCAGATTCATTTGAAAATGAGTGGCACAGGGCATCATGAGTTTCGATGTTGCCGATCACCCAGCCGCCTCCATGATAATAAACTACGGCTGGAAGCTTTGACTCTCCGGCTCCTTGAGGTGTATAAATCCTGATATCAATTTCTCCGTTAAATCCTTTAATTTTTCGGTTTTTGGTTTTTGCTAGCTTTTCAGCCCTGCTCATTTGTTTAGCAGATTGTTCAAATCCCTTCCTGGCTTCCTCCAATGGCAGCTGTTCCAGCGGCGGAACAGGGTTATTAGCAAATGCTTCAAGTAACGCCTTCACTTCCGGTTTTAATGACATAATCTCTCCTCCTTCATATGTAAACGCTATCATTTTATACTGCAGTGATCCGTTTTTTATCTATCAGCATAGGAACTTTATTAAATATATTTTGCTGGGAAACGAATTCAATCTCCTTGTCAAATCCATGTTTGCTCAGCATCCTGCCGACTCGGGAAGCTTTTAGGATATCATCACTATTTTGATTGTGCCCATGGTAGAAACTATACGCAGCATAAGCTGAATCAGTTAGAAAGAACTCGCCGCCGAATTGCTTGATGAGGGCGTCAATAAAGCAGCCCGCTCCCTGGAAATCTTCTACATTAAATTCATTGGAAGAACCCGAGCATACAACTACTATCGTCTCACCCTGATAATCTTTTAAAATATGATTGGCAACGGCCTCGCAGTTCAACAGGGACGCCGCATAAACCGCATTCGCATTAGCAGAATTTTTGAGTGCGACCGTTCCATTAGTCGTGGATAAGATTACAGACTTCCCCTCTATCTTTTCCTTCAGTTCTAGTGGGTTGGGCGAAAGGAACCCGTCAATCGTTTTCCCTTGATATTCACCAACGAGAACGAAACTGTCTTTTTCTCTTCCGGCAGCTTCCTGTTCCGCAGCCTTTCCATCCAGGACCGGAATCACTTCTTTGGCACCGAACTCAAGTGCAGACGCGACAGTGGAAGTCGCCAGCAGAACATCGAAAACAACCGCGATTTTGTTGTCAGCCATTTTCTGTTTATCGATATCCTCCTTTTTTAGCAAAAGGTGAATCTTCATCATCCCTCAGCCCTTTCTGTCATTTTTTTCTGCGGTGTAAAGAGCATATTGGATCAGGCTGCTGACAAACCTGTCAAGGTGCGCAAACCGGGGATCCTTTGTCTGTCCCTTTTTCCACCTGTAATAGATTTGCTGGCAAATAACTGCAAGCTTGAAATAAGCAAATGTTTGATAAAAATTCATGTAAGCCAGATCCCTGCCGCTTTTTCTTGCGTAATCCTCCATAAATTCATCACGAGTCATGAAACCGGGGGTCACCGTAACGGGCGGCTTTCCCATCCCTTTTTTCAAAAGATCAGAGTCATCGGGTTCAATCCAATAGCTCATCGCAACACCTAAATCAGCCAGCGGATCACCTACGGTTGTCATCTCCCAATCGAACAATCCAACCATTTCCGTCAATTCCTTATTGAACATGGCATTGTTCAATTTGTAATCATAATGGATGATTGATGGCGTTTCAGATTCAGACACATTCTTCAGCATCCATTGCTTTAATTGCTCAACGCCTTGAACGATATCCGTTTCCGCCCGCTCATAGCGGCGGATCCAACCGATTACCTGTCTTTCCATGAAGCCTTCGGGTTTGGTCATTTCCGTAAGCTTTGTCTTTGTATAATCAATGCTGTGAAGTTCTACAAGGTGGTTGACCATCGTTTCTGACAGAGACCTGCATATCTCTCTGCCTGGTGTAATGCCTTCAGGAAAATCAGTATCAAGGACAATGCCACGCTTTCTTTCCATCACAAAAAATGGACTGCCGATGACACTTTCATCTGCAAACAAATATGGTTTCGGAGCAGCGAGAAATGAGGCTGATCTCTTTCAGGATTTTATATTCCCGTTCCATATCATGCGCTTTCGGTGCGACTGGACCGAGTGGGGGACGCCTTAAGACCGCTTCCCACTCTCCCATCTTCAGCTGATAGGTCAAATTCGATTTTCCAAAGCTGAATTGCTCGATTGTAAGGCTTTCTTCAGGAAGATTAGGTAATTGCTCCCTTAAGTAGTTTTCGATCGCACTGGTATCGAGTTCTTCCCCTTGTCTGATTGGAATCGTATCAGAAGCCATAAGTACCATTCCTCCTTTTAGGTGAATATTTATTCGCGCTCTATGATTGTAGCGATTCCCTGTCCGCCGCCAATGCAAACAGTACAGATACAATCACTGCATCTCTGTTCATGGATGCTGCCCCCTTTTACAGTACATGTGTTCCGCCATCGACAATCACAACGTCACCGGTAATATAATCCGATGCTGATGCTGCCAGGAAAACTGCGACACCCTTAAGATCATTGTCAGAGCCGAATTTCCGCAGCGGAGTACCCTCGAGAATGGCCTGGCCGCCTTTTTCAAGGAGACCATTTGACATCTTTGTCGGGAAGAATCCAGGTGCAATTGCATTGACGTAAATTCCGCGCGGTCCCCATTTTGCTGCAAGGTCCTTTGTAAAAGTAATGACAGCACCCTTGCTGGCGTTATATCCAATTGCATCCATCACCTTTGGGTTGGAACCTTTAAGCCCTGCAACCGACGCGATATTGATGATCTTGCCTGACCCTTGCTCCAGCATCACCTTTCCAGCTGCCTGAGACATGAGGAATGTTCCTGTCACGTTGACATTCAAAACCTTTTGCCATGCTTCAAGCGGCATCTCTTCCGCCGGCGCTCCCCAGGAAGCTCCGCTGTTATTGACAAGGATATCAATCCTGCCGAATTTCTCTACGGTCTGTTCTACTACGTTTTTCACATCTTCCGGGTTGGTGATGTCACATTTCAAAGCCAGGGATTCAACCCCGATCTCCTTCAGCTTCCCGCTAACTTCTTCACAGGCGTCTACTCGCCGTGAGCAAACAACGACATTCGCGCCTGCTTCAGCAAAACCAATGGCTATTTGTTCCCCAAGGCCACGTCCCCCGCCGGTTACGATGGCTACTTTCCCTTTTAGTGAAAATAGTTCTGATACATGCATAGATGTTTCCTCCTTACAGATATTTTTTCAGCTCGTATCTTGCGATCGCTCGTTTGTGTACCTCATCAGGACCATCTGCCAATCTTAGTGTCCTGATATTCGCCCAAGCAGCTGCAAGCGTGAAGTCATCACTTACACCTGCAGCACCGAATGCCTGGATCGCCCTGTCGATGATTTTTAGTGCCATATTAGGAGCGACCACCTTGATCATAGCAATCTCTGTCTTTGCTTCTTTGTTGCCAACTGTATCCATCATGAACGCAGCCTTAAGTGTAAGGAGTCTCGCCTGCTCGATATCGATCCTGGCTTCCGCGATCCATTCCTGGATGACGCCCTGGTCGGCGAGCTTTTTACCGAATGCGGTTCTTTCAAGAACTCGTTTTGACATCTCTTCAAGCGCACGTTCAGCTGCACCGATCGTTCTCATGCAATGATGGATTCGCCCTGGTCCAAGACGGCCCTGGGCAATGGCGAAGCCTTTTCCTACGCCCCAAAGCATATTGGAGGCTGGCACTCTCACATTCTTGTATTCTATTTCCGCATGTCCATGAGGCGCATGGTCGTAACCGAAGACAGGCAGGATTCTTTTAATCGTTACTCCCGGTGTATCAAGAGGAACAAGAATCATAGATTGCTGCTCATGCTTTGGAGCATCAGGATCATTTTTACCCATCACAATCGCAATCTTGCAGCGTGGATCTCCAGCACCTGAAGACCACCATTTCGTTCCGTTAATGACGTACTCATCCCCATCACGGATGATGCTTGCCTGTATGTTCGTTGCGTCGGAGGAAGCGACGTCTGGCTCTGTCATCGAGAAGCAGGACCTGATTTCGCCATCCAGGAGAGGTTTCAGCCACTGTTCCTTATGTTCTTCAGTTCCGTAACGGACAAGCACTTCCATATTGCCCGTATCAGGCGCAGCACAGTTGAACACCTCTGGAGCGATGCTTGATCTCCCCATGATTTCGCAAAGCGGTGCGTATTCAAGGTTGGTAAGACCTTCGCCGTATTCGCTCTCTGGTAAAAACAAATTCCAGAGTCCTTTTTCTTTTGCCTTCTCCTTCAGTTCTTCCATGATTGGGGGAACTTTGGAGAATGGGTCATTTTTGTCAATCTGGTCTTTATAAACCTTCTCATTTGGAAAAATATATTCATCCATGAACTCTGAGAGCCTGGTCTGGTATTCCTTGACCTTTTCCTTATGGTTAAAATTCATTCATGCAACCTCTTTCTTTTTTGATACTAACTAGTTGGTATGTTCCTTTGTTAATATTCTTTTTCCAGCTGAGCAGCGATAATATTTTTCTGGATTTCTGACGTACCCTCGTATATTCTTGTGATTCTCGCGTCACGGAAAAATCTTTCGACCGGATAATCTGATATATAACCGAGACCGCCGTGAACCTGGACTGCTTTATCGGCGACCCTGTTGTAAACCTCAGAACCATAGAGCTTCAACATGGCAGCTTCCTTGATGACCTTCTGGCCAGAATCAACCATCCAGGCAACTCGGTATGTAAAAGTCCTGAGCGCTTCGATTTCAACCGCCATTTCCGCCAGCATATGGCTTACTGCCTGATGCTTGATAATCGGTTTGCCGAACTGGATTCTCTCTTTGGCATAAGCAACAGACATTTTAAGAAGCTTCTGGGAGGACCCCAAATTTCGCGCCGCGAGGCCTGCCCTGCCACTGGCCAGTATTTTCAAGGCGTTTACATAACCCTGGCCTTCAGTGCCAAGAACATTTTCAACAGGAACCTCGCAATCTTCGAACACCAATTCAGCAGAATGCGAACCCCTAAGACCCATCTTTTTTTCGACTTTACCTAGCTTGAAGCCAGGATAGTCTTTTTCAACGATGAAAGAAGTAATTCCTTTTGCCCCTTTTTCAGAGTCTGTGACTGCCATCACTGTAAATACACTCGCCTCTAATGCATTCGTAATATAGTGCTTCAAACCGTTCAGCACGTATTTATCGCCATTTCTTACTGCTGTCGTTCTTAAGTTTGCCGCATTCGAACCTGCATCAGGCTCTGTGAGGGCAAAGGCACCGATCTTCTCACCGCTGGCCATAGCAGGCAAGTATTTTCGTTTTTGCTGCTCATTGCCCAGTTCGACAATTCCGACGGTGCCGATCCCGGTGTGGGCGCCAATCAAAGTCGTATAGCCATTATGCGTCTGGCCGATTTCCTCATACAGTGCACATTTTTCGACCATGCCGATTCCCAGTCCGCCATATTCCGCCGGTATGCTTAATCCGAAAAGGCCCATATCCCTTGAAAGCTGGATGATGTTTTCAGGAATTTTATCTTCTTCTTCGATCTGCATCGCCACAGGCTCGACTTCACTCTGGATAAAATCACGGACATTTCTTTTTAAAGCCAGTAAATCCTCGTCAAAATCGAAGTTCACTTGGGTCAACACCTCGTTTAAAAGGGATTTTTTCCTAAATTACATAACTTATTGCAGATATTCCTGAATCCATGATTTTATTCCTTAAATTTGTACTCTAATATTCCTTAATTTTTCTATATATTCCTGAAAAATGAACAAGTTTTCCTAAACGATGACGCTTATTCCTAAATGCGGTTACACCAGTGTCCTATAGCAATAAACCCAGCAAATCACTGCCGGGTTTTAGATTATTAAGAAGCATACCGATGATACAGGATGTCTCCCTTAATGACTTCATTGCCATTTTGATTGACCGCACGAACGTGGAATGTGAGGATGTTATCATTCTCCTCTGCCAGCTCCGCATGTAGTGTGACGACGTCATTCAGGAACACCATACCTTTAAAACGAATTGTATAATCCTGGATGAAACCTTCCTCGTAAAATTCGGTAAATAGCTTTGCCAGGTTGCCCATTGTCCACATGCCGTGAGCGATGATTCCCGGCAGCCCCGCTTTTTTTGCTTCTTCATCAATTGTATGGATTGGATTGTAATCTCCTGACGCACCGGCATATTTAATCAGGGTAATCCGGTCGACCGGATCAAGCTGAACTTCCTTCAGGGATTCTCTTACCTTCAATTCTGCTAAGCTGTTCATCCGATCAACACCTTCCTTACCGCTTCCGTGATAATGGCCGTTTGCGTGGAGGAAAAGATTAGTTTTCCCATTTCGTCTTCCCCAAAGCTTTCTAATACCAGGAAGCCCATTTCACCCTGGGTTCCTTTCTTTTCAAAGTAATTTTTGATCACCGAGTAACAGGTTATTTCTTCACCCACAAGTAAAGGGCGTTCGTAATGATAAGTCTGTTCCCCATGGATCAGGCCTTTATTAGGCAGATTCAGCCCCTGTATTATTCCGTAATCGAATACCCTTGGAAAAGTAGGCGGGGCAATGTTCCTTTTATATCTCGAGTTTTGGCCGGTTTCCTCATCAATGAAAATTGGGTGAAGATCTCCGATGGCTTCAGCAAATTTCCTGACTGCCCCGCGTTCCACAATGTTTTTTACTTTATTGGACTGTTTGCCAATATGCTCTTTAAACACTGACTTTTCACCTCACATTAATTTTTTGGCCCGCCAGCTACATAAATGACCTGGCCGTTGACAAAGGATGATTTTTCATCAGCAAAGAATGCAACTGCGTTGGCGATATCCGCCGGTTTACCGCTCCTGCCGACCGGAATGCTCGCCACACTGTGCTTAACAAGGTCGTCAAACGAGATTCCAATTCGAGCTGCAGTTTCCTTCGTCATTTCCGTCTCGATGAACCCAGGAGCGACCGAGTTGGCTGTGATTCCATAACGCCCCAGCTCAATCGCAAGCGTTTTAGTGAAACCCTGGAGACCTGCCTTTGCAGCTGCATAATTTGCCTGGCCCCTGTTTCCAAGTGCTGAAGTTGATGAAATATTGATGATCCGGCCATATTTATGTTCAACCATATACTTCTGAGCTGCTTTCGCTGCATTGAATGAACCTTTAAGGTGAACGTCCATGACGGTTTGCCAGTCGGAATCCGTCATTTTAAAAAGCAGGTTATCGCGAATAACACCGGCATTGTTCACAAGGATGTCGACCGAGCCAAAAGTGTCATACACTTCTTTCACTGCCTGTTCAACCTGCCCCGAGTCCGTCACATTCGCTATTTTGGAATAAACCTCATATCCTTTTTCGCGCAGCTCGTTCGTTGTTTCTGCCAATGCTTCCTCATTCAGGTCGATAAAAGCAACCTTTGCTCCTTCCTCTGCAAAAAGCTGGACAATTCCTTTTCCGATTCCTCTGCTTCCTCCCGTCACAAAAGCAACTCTTCCCTCAAATCTTCCTGCCATTCTAGTTCCTCCTCTATCTAGCAAACTGTTAACGCTTACATATATCTATTAGACAAACTGACCGATCTTCACATGCCCTTTTAATAGGTCCCTGGCGATGATCATACGCTGGATTTCATCCGTGCCATCGTAAATTCTCCAAAGCCTTGCTTCGCGATACCAGCGCTCGATTGGCAATTCCCTTGTATAGCCCATGCCTCCATGAATTTGCATGACACGGTCGACAACTCTGTTCCCCATATTGGATCCATACAATTTTGCCATCGATGCCATATGCCTGTTATCCTCACCGGCATCAAGTGTATAAGCGGCATTGAGCACGAGCCATCTTGCTGCTTCGATTTCCACTGCTGAATCGGCAATCATCCACTGGATAGCTTGTCTTTCCGCAATCGGTTTGCCAAAGGTAATCCGTTCTTTTGAATAATCAATGGCCATTTGCAGCAAGCGTTCAGCGGATCCAATCGCCCTTGCGCCAACAACCCATCTTGCAAACCCAATCCATTCCAGTCCCAATTTATAGCCGCCATCTACTTGGCCCAGGATATTTTCCTCTGGTACGCGGACGTTATCAAACACCAGCCCAGCCGGCCCCCATTCGCCCATCGTATGTATAAATTCTGATTTCCAGCCCATATCCCGGTCGACAATAAAACAAGTCACCCCGTCACGGCCTGTGGCACGGTGTTTTTCTTTATCAGTGATCGCGATGACCATAACAAAGTCTGCTTCATTTCCGCCAGTAATGAATGTTTTTTCACCATTCAGGACCCACTCATTTCCGTCCTTGACAGCCGTCATTTTTATATTTCGGGTATCTGATCCTGCGCCTGGCTCTGTCATCGCGAAGCACGACTTTTTCTCACCATTAATCGTTGGGATCAGGTACTTCTGCTTTTGCTCTTCATTTCCATAATAAAGAATGTTGTCTGCTGAACCGCCAAACTGGAAAGGCACGAACGTTTTAGATACTTCCATGAGGACGATGGCCATCATCATCTGCCCCAAATCTGCACCACCATATTCTTCCGGTGTATTGATTCCCCAAAATCCAGCCTCTTTAGCTTTCATCTGGAGCTCATGCAATTTTCCAGGAGGAAGGCTTGGGCGTCCTTCTCTTTCATTTCTTAACACTTCATTTTCCAGTGGCACTAATTCTTTTTCAACAAATCGGCGAATCGTCTTTTGCACCATTTTTTGTTCTTCCGTAAGGCGTAAATGCATTCAGGTCACTCCCATCGTATTCTTGTATTCTGATAGTCTATTAAAAATGTATGACTGGATCCTGTATTACATACCTACCGGTTGGTATGTTAATTTTATTTTAGAGTGAAATTTCAGAAAAATCAAGTTATTTTAACCAAAAAGCGCAAGCGCCTTGTCCAGCCCCGGCAAGCGCTGGAGGGCCGACCAGTGAAGTGGTTCTTTGACTTCATTGGGCGGACCGAAGCGACTCGAGGGGCTACGCGCTGTAGCTGGATTAGAAAACCACATAAGTTTTCGATGACTAGATCATTTTTAGAATATCTCTAAAAATAAAAAAAGCAGGGATATCTCCCTGCTAAAAATGTGGTAAATTATCGAGGTTGTTTTCTTTAATTCCATCAGGCTCACTCCTGAGAATATCACGGCCGTATTTATGGAATACATCTACATGTGCCAGCTTCCCCGCTTTAGCCTCTGATAGTGCAGAAATATAGTCGAGTTCCTTTCCGCTTTCTGTTTTAAAAGCGATCAGGTCGCCATCATCATTTTTCTTGACGGCAACGATTTGCTCTTTACCAGCTTGTGAGTTGGAGTTAGCTTCCAGTCCCGCCTGTCCCTGGCCTTGCTCCTTGTATTCATTGTAGATCTGGTTAAAATCTTTGTTTGCCATAAAATACACCTCCCGAACATATGTTTAGTGTTTGCTAAAGAGATGCTTTTATACAAAAAAAGGGTGACAATAAGTCACTCCTCTAAAATGGTTTCCATGCTAATGTCCTGGCTTTATTGAATCGCTGCTCGACTTCTTTCCAGTTAACGACGTTCCACCAGTTTTCAACATATTTAGCCCGCTCGTTCTTATACTGCAGATAATAAGCATGCTCCCAAACATCCAAGACAAGTAAAGGGACAACATCCCATTGTGATAAATTCTGGTGTTTTTCTGCCTGGAGAATTTCCAGTCTATGAGAACGTGGAGACCAAACAAGGATTGCCCAGCCAACAGCCTCAACATTTTTCGCTGCTTCCGAAAAATGCTTTTTGAATTGATTAAAGGTGCCGAATGAATCGTTGATCGCTTTTCCGAGCTGCCCTTTTGGCGAGCCGCCCCCATTTGGACTCATGATGCTCCAAAAGATCGTATGCAGATAATGGCCTGCACCATTGAAAGCTGCTTCTCTTTCCCAATGTTTAATCAACCCGAAATCCCCTGTTTGTCGTGCCTTCTGCATCTCTTTTTCAGCCTTGTTCAAACCATTTACATAGCTTTGGTGGTGCTTTGAGTGGTGCAGCCTCATGATTTCTTCAGCGATGACTGGCTCAAGTGCATTATACGCATATGGCAAAGGTGGCAACTTATGACCTCCGATTGGGACTGGCTGCAGTCTTTGGCCTTGCTGGCGCTCACTTTCCAATTCAGAGTCACCCAAATAAATGTCCAATTCGTCATGCAAATTTCTTGCCTGATTATAAAGTGCTTCGTCATCTACTGAGTGTTGCGCTTCTTGTTTCAATGTCAGGAGCTTTTCCTTCCATCTTTGTAATCTGGCTTCATCATCTGATTCCCTGAGCTGCCCTTTAATGGAATCGCATTTCGCTTCCATCTCATTGCACCATTGCATCAATGAATACCTGAACCAATACCCATTCATTATAATCCCTCCCCAAAACTGCATCCATAATCAAAATATGAATAGACTTGTTAGGTGATTACAGTATTTTGGATTAAGGCTTACTTTGCTGCAGGAAAAAAGTTTATAATATGAATTATGTGAAGATTTATTTAAGAGAGGAGTTTTATAATGGCATATGCGAACACAGATGAAACAGTAAGCTTATTGAAGGAATTGGTCAGCATCCCAAGTCCTTCAGGAAATACGAATGAAGTCATTACATATGTAGAAAATTATTTAAAAGAATTACAGGTTGAAACGAAACGGAATCGCAAAGGCGGATTGATTGCAACTCTTCCTGGCAAGGACCAGAAAAACCACAGAATGCTGACTGCCCACGTCGATACTCTTGGAGCGATTGTAAAAGAAATAAAGCCAAGCGGGCGTCTTAAGCTCGATTTGATTGGCGGTTTCAAATACAACTCCATTGAAGGTGAGTATTGCGAAATTGAAACTTCAAGCGGCAAAAAGTTCACTGGCACAATACTAATGCATCAAACCTCCGTCCATGTTTATAAGGATGCAGGGAAAGCAGAACGCAACCAGGATAACATGGAAGTGCGTCTTGACGAAAAAGTACATAGCGTGGATGATGTGAGAGCACTTGGAATTGCAGTTGGAGATTTTGTTTCATTCGATCCACGAGTTCAAACAACACCTTCCGGATACATTAAATCTCGTCACCTGGATGACAAGGCCAGCGTGGCCATCCTGCTTCAGTTGATCAAACAAGTTAAGGCAGAAAACATCGAACTGCCATACACAACACACTTTTTGATATCCAATAACGAAGAAATTGGCTATGGAGGAAACTCGAATATCACACCAGAAACCGTTGAATATCTCGCGGTCGATATGGGCGCAATGGGTGATGGCCAGTCAACGGATGAGTACACAGTCTCCATCTGTGTAAAGGACGCGAGCGGCCCGTACCATTACGAGCTAAGGAAAAGGCTGACCCAGCTGGCAATTGACAATGAAATCGGCTATAAGCTTGATATTTATCCATACTACGGATCAGACGCATCTGCCGCTATCCGTTCAGGACATGATATCATCCATGGACTTATCGGTTCGGGTATCGATTCCTCTCATGCGTTCGAAAGGACACACAAGGATTCTATTGAGAATACAGCAAAGCTTCTGTACCATTACGTGCAGTCTGAGATGATTTTATAAAAGTAAAAAGGTGATCGGCTTCTTATGGAAGTGATCACCTTTTTTACGTGCGTACACCATATTTCAAGCAGTTTTAGTTAAAATAATTTTAATGAATAATACGGTTAAGTGCTGCTTTTCCCCAATTTGACACCGCCATTGAATTAGGGGCAATGCAGAGCTGTTGCTTTTCCCCAAATGGCTCCGCCACAGAATTACGGGTAAAGCAGAGCCGTTGCATTACCCCAAATGGGCTCCACCACAGAATTACGGGTAAAGCAGAGTCATTGCATTACCCCAAATGGCTCCGCCATCGAATTACGGGCAATGCAACATCTTTTACGCTATCTCTCCCGCTGCCTTAATTCACGGCCTCTTCAGTAACAGATTCAAACGGCCACGCTGGAAGCGTTTTGGACAATGGCTTATCGACTCGATATCCTAAAACATACTCTCCTTGCATGACGGTATGGATTTCTCGTGTTCCTTCATAAATGACTGGTGCTTTGGCGTTCCTTAAATATCGCTCAACCGGATATTCGTTAGAGAATCCATACGCACCGTGGATTTGGACGGCATCATTTGCCGCTTCATAGGCATAATCGCATGCCTGCCACTTGGCCAGTGAGGTTTCTCGGGTATTCCTCTTTCCCTGATTTTTCAGACAGCCGGCACGGTAAACAAGCAGACGAGACTGCAATAGGCCTGCTTCCATCTTGGCTATCATCTGCTGGACGAGCTGGTGTCTGCCGATTTCCTTCCCAAAGGTGCTTCGCTCATGACAATACTTTACACTTGCCTCAAGGCTTGCCATTATGGTTCCGCATGCACCCGCAGCCACCGTAAAGCGGCCATTATCCAGTGCAGACATCGCGATTTTAAACCCATCACCCTCCTGCCCTAGTAAATTTTCTTTAGGAACCTTAACATTATCAAAGAAAATCTCACCGGTATTTCCGGCTCTGATCCCAAGTTTCCCTTTTATCGCTTTCGAGGAGAAGCCTTCCCAGGTTCTTTCCACAATAAAAGAAGAGATTCCATGGTGTTTTTTGCTTTTATCTGTATACGCAAATACAAGGAAATGGTCAGCTACATCACATAATGAGATCCATGTTTTCGACCCATTGAGTACATAGTGATCTCCTGCGTCACGCGCCGTTGTCTGCATGGCGGCCACATCGGAACCTGCATTTGGTTCGGTAAGCCCGAACGCTCCAACCTTCTGTCCTTTTGATTGTGGAAACAGGTACTTTTGCTTTTGTTTTTCATTTCCCCACTGTAGCAATGTCATGCTGTTCAGCCCGGTGTGCACTGATACCGCTGTCCTGAAGGCTGTGTCGCCGCGCTCGAGTTCCTCACATACTATCGCCAGGGAATTGTAGTCCATCCCGCTGCCGCCATATTGTTCAGGGATACAGACACCCATGAGTCCCAGGTCGGCAAGCCTTGTCAAAATACTCGTTTCAAAATACTGTTTCTCA
The DNA here is from genome assembly GCF_000517385.1 of Mesobacillus boroniphilus JCM 21738. Classification (GTDB taxonomy): domain Bacteria; phylum Bacillota; class Bacilli; order Bacillales; family Cytobacillaceae; genus Mesobacillus; species Mesobacillus boroniphilus. The sequence goes on from NZ_BAUW01000008.1 coordinate 43,337, forward strand.
TCCCATTCTTTTATATATGGCATGATTTCCTTATCGACAAAGCTCCTGACCGTTTTTCTTAATAACTCTTGTTCCTCAGTAAAATCAAAATTCATCATCTGTGACCACTCCTTTATACACCTAAGCTGTTAGGATATTGCCAAAAGAGGGTGAATCCCAGACGGATTCCCCTCTTAGATCCAGTTATTTTACGCCAATTGGCACGACCTGCTGTCCGACAGCCTGGATCAGTTCTTTAGGCATCGGGAAGGATACGGCGGCAGGGTCCTTGGCAACGGCACCAGCAGCCCGCTCCAGGTCATCCTCGGTTAAGTTGAATTCCATAAAGTCCGATGGCAATCCAGTCTTATGCTGAAGCAATCTTATTTTTTCAACGACTTTTGCAAGTACCGCTTCATTCTCTTCATTAGCATTAAAGTCAACACGCAATGCAGAGGCTAGCTCTTTTACCTTTGGAAGATACAAACTTGGGACATGTTCCATCACCACAGGCAGAAAAACGGCATTTGCCAATCCGTGTGGAATTCGGAACAATGCTCCATATGCATGGGCGAAGTTATGGACAGGAATAGCATTCAAAGCAAGACTGAATGCGGTGATTCCCATTAGGCTCGCCTGTAGCATTTCCATTCTCGCGTTAAGATTGGAACCTTCTGCTACTGCAAGCGGAAGATTTTTTTCAATCAGCCTGATTGCATGCAAAGCATGGGCATCCGTCAGTGCAGTAGCACTAGGTGAAGCAAACGCCTCGATTGCATGGGTTAGTGCATCAAAGCCGGTAAAAGCAGTGATTGCAGGCGGCAGACCCACTGTCAAGTCAGGGTCCAGCATTGCAATATCCGCGCTGAGGAAAGGATTGATGATATTGCCTTTCATTTGGATATCCTCATTGTAGATGACCGCGATCGGCGAGACCTCGGATCCTGTTCCTGCAGTTGTCGGAATGGCAATGTGCGGGATCGGGATATGGGTTGCCTTAGGAAATTGCTCGAATAAAAAGCCGCCAGGGATCGCTTCCTTGATGTCGGTTAACCCTTTATGCAACGCATACTTTACTCCCTTAACTGTGTCAAGCACGCTGCCGCCTCCAACAGCAAGCAGCCCGTCAGCCCCCACTTCCCTTGCATACCGAAGTGCTTCATTCACCGCCTGCTTTCTGCATCCTGGGCAATGTCGACATAAATCCCTGCAAGTTCAGGCCGGTACCTTTACTTGTTAACTCGAAGATTTGAGCGACCTTATCTACTACACCAGCTTTTACGAGACCTCTGTCGCCAAAAAGAACTACTCTTTTTGCACCTAAGCCCTTGAACAAATCAGGCACCATGCACGTGAATTTGATCCACTGTAAATTGCTGAACGGAGGGAGAACTGTGAAAGAGTTGTACTTTGCATCCTTTTTCACCCCATATCATTTTTAATAAATCATTTTTTCAGCTTTATCGGAAAGAACTCTATCATTCTTCTGCATTTATTAATAAAGTGATGATTCAACGGCCAGTTACAGTATTGATTGTTGCCATACATAACACCCCTTTTATGGTTTAAGAATCAGCTTTCCCTTTGTCTGCCGTGATTGTAAAAGTCGATGGACTTCTGCTGCCTGCTCGAGCGAGTATACGCCCCCAATGGTCAGTTTCAATTGCCCCTTCGATAAATAACCCAGCATTTCAGCCATACTTGATTGAATCAGCGCGGGCTTTCTCATGATTTGCGGCAGGAAAAATCCTATGACAGACTGGTTCCTGGCCATCAAGGATGATGGATAAAACCGGCTTTGCTCTCCGCTGGCAACTCCATAGATAACAAGCCGCCCAAACGTGGCAAGACATTTCAAAGTTTTATTGAAAATCTCGCCGCCTGCCATTTCCAAGGCGACATCGACCCCTTTACCGCCTGTCGCTTCAAGAACCTTTTCCTCCCATCCTTGTTCAGTATAATTGATAAGAACATCAGCTCCCATATCAGCGGCCAATGCAAGTTTCTCCTCTGTGCTAGCAGTCGCTATTACTTTGCTTGCGCCTGATAGCTTGGCTAGTTGAACAGCCAGGGTGCCTACACCTCCAGCAGCTGCATGAACTAGAACTGTTTCACCTTTTTCCAGGCGCCCCATCGTTTTCAGGATGTGATAAGCGCTCAGACCTTGAAGCGGGAGTGCAACTGCCTGCTCAAATTCCATCTTCTCTGACAATGGAATCAGCCCGCGGCTGTCAGCCAGGGCAAACTCAGCGTAACCTCCTGATTCGATCAAGGTAACAACGCGGTCACCTTTCTTGACATTTGTTACTGATTCTCCTATTTCAACAACTACCCCAGCAATCTCCGCTCCAGGGATAAACGGCAGTTTAGTTGGAACCACATACTGTCCTTCTCTTCTTGCTGTGTCCGCATAATTGACACCGATAGCCTGGACTTCAATTAATACTTGGTGACCTTCAGGTACCGGACGCTCGATTTCTACTACTTGGAGAACCTCCGGACCGCCATATTCTTTCAGTTGAATTGCTTTCATAATTTGCCTCCTTAGTTGCCTGTGAATTTTGGTTTTCTCTTTTCCTTGAAGCTGCAATGCCTTCTTGATGATCTTCAGTTGATACCATCATTGTCTGTGTGATTCGTTCCTGCTCAAGAATTTCTTCAAGGGTTGCTGTCATTGAATGGTCAACCAGCTTCTTGATCATTCCATATGCTCTGGTCGGTCCATTTGCAAGCTGACCGGCAAGCTTCAGTGTTTCTTCCTGTAACTTTGCCACAGGCACGAGGTAATTGATGACTCCCAGCTGGTATAAACGCTCTGCCGGAATCGGTTCTGCAGTGAATAAGAATTGTTTTGCCAGGTGTGGACCTATCAGTCTTGGAACAAAATAGGAACCTCCACCGTCAGAGACGAGGCCAACCTGCGAAAAGCTTAGCGCAAATTTACTGTCATCTGCCGCGATAATTAAGTCACAAGCTAAGGCTAGGTTAAAACCTGCACCAGCAGCAAAACCATGAACCGCTGCTATGATTGGCTTCTCTGCAGCTTTCATTGCAAGGATACATTCATTCAGCCTGCCGATATGGTCATAGACGCCTGCTGAGTTTGCCTGGCCCATTGTTTTTACATCGCCGCCAGCACTGAACGATCGTCCAGCGCCGGACAATACGATTACCTTTACCTCCGGGTCGTTCTGTGCTTCTCTCAATGCATCCGTCAGTTTAAGAATCATTTCGGGACTGAAGGCATTCAAGCTTTCAGGTCTGTTTAAAGTTAAGGACAGCACAGCTTCATTTTTATTAATGATCAAATGGTCACTCATACTAACATTCGTCAAAGCGTTCACCCTTTCTCACATTTTAATAGAATCCTAAACTTATTTAATCAACCAGCCGCCATCAACGAGAATGTCAGAACCCGTCATGTAAGAAGCTTCCTGTGAAGCGACAAAAGCAATCACATTCGCAATTTCCTCAGGATTCCCAGCGCGCCTAAGAGCTGTATTTCTTCTGATTGCTTTTACAAATTGGTCATTCTTCATCCCCTCCTCAGTAAGGGGTGTTTCCACAAAACCAGGTGATACTGAATTGACCCTGATCCCGTAAGGAGACAATTCCAATGCCATTGCTTTTGTAAAATTGATGACACCAGCCTTGGCCGCACTATAATGGGGGATATGGGCACCTGCCTGGTGTCCGGATAAACTGGCTACATTCACGATCGAACGGTTTTGGGACAAATCTTCTTCCAGCTCTGCACTATTTGCCATGAGTTTTCCGAGTGTTTTCGAGACCAGGAAAACACTTTTTAAATTCGTATTTTGTACAAAGTCCCAATCGCTTGCTGTGGTGTCCATGATTTTTGAGTGGACCGAACCGCCTGCATTATTGACAAGGACATGCAACTCGCCAAATTGCTCCTCAACGTATTGTGCTAACTCCCTGACATCTTCTTCATCTGTTACGTCAGCTGAAAAGATTTCTGCTCTGGGAAGCTTATAGCATTCATTTATTTCCAATGCTGCTCGCTCAAGCTTGGATTTCGTCCGTCCGACCATTATCACCTTTGCTCCTTCACTGGCAAACCGGGCAGCGGCTGCTTTCCCGATTCCGCTCCCTGCTCCTGTAACAAGAACCACTGATTCTGCAAACCTCAACTCTTGCACCTCCTATTTATAAACGGAATATTCAGTTTTTTAAGCGGGCAATAAATAGCTTTTCAGTCCTTCTTTCAGCAATTCTGGCAGAACATCACTCTTTTGATTTACAAAATCATAATACACAACGATTGCGTTTCCCTTTGCAATTAGCTGCTGTGTTTGCGAGCAAATAATATCATGCTCAAGCTGAAAGCTTTTTGAGCCGATTCTTGATACATAAGTTTTTACCGTTAATAACTGGTCAAAATATCCCTGGCTGACGAAATCACATTTAGTGGAAGCTAAAATGAATTTCCAGTCATTCAATTCCATGCTGTAGCCTAGAGACTCGAAAAAACGGATCCTTGCCTCCTCCAGATAAACAAAATAACTGGTATTGTTAATAATATGGCCGAGTGCGTCCGTCTCGCCGAATCGAGCCTGAACCTGGATTTCCTACATTATATCGCTCCTTTACTTTCTACTTTATAAAATTAAAGTAAATTGTTCGTACTAACCGGTTGGTATGTAATTGGTATAGAAAGAGGCTTGGCTCTAACAAGCCTCTCCCTACATTATTCTTCAATTGACTTCGATTCCCTTCAGGATCATTTCGACAAAAATCTCTGCCACTTCCCGGTCTGATATCTTCCCTTGAGGATTAAACCACTGGTAGCTCCAGTTGGCAGCACCCAGTATACCAAAGGTAACAATAACGGGATTCAAATCCCTTCGAAATTCGCCGCTATTGATTCCTTCATGAATCAGTCTTTCAACGTTCATCCTGAATTGATCCCGCTTTGCGACAATCTGGGAAAGCCTGTCATCACTTAGGTGACGCATTTCCCTGAAAAAGATTTTTGCGGATGCACCTTTGGATTTAATGCTGCTGATCAGCATATATACGATATCGAACAATTTTTGCTTGCTTGTTGACTGTTCTGTGAGAATTTCTTCCTGACGTCCTAATAACTCGTCAATATATCTCAGGTGTATATCCATCAGTAATTCTTCTTTGCTGGAAAAGTAATAATAAAACGAACCTTTGGTCACCCCGAGTGAGTCAACAATATCCTGGATCGATGTCTCGCTGAAGCCTTTTTTCTCAAATAATTTTATGCTGTGTGCTGTAATTTTTTCTTTCACTTTGCTGTCCTCGCAATCCTACTAGTCTGCACAGAAATTATACCATATTTTACCCCCTGTCCCATTGAGGAACAAAAAGCGCAAGCGCCTCGTTCAGCCCCGACAAGCGCTGGAGGCCGACAAGTGAAGTCGTTCTTTGACTTCATTGGGCGGACCGAAGCGACTCGAGGGGCTAGGCGCTGAAGCTGGATTAAGAAAACCTGGATAGTTATCCACATTGAAAATATTTTATAATTTCCTATTAAATAAAAAAGTATTTATATACTTTTAACTTCTTCTCTTAATGCTCTGCGCAAAATCTTGCCCACACTCGTCTTTGGCAGCTGTTCACGGAACTCTACGACGTTCGGAATCTTGTATGCCGCCATATTTTGCCGGCAAAATCCTTGATCTGAGCTTCGTCCGCTTCTTTACCGGCTTTTAGCACGATGACAGCTTTGACTGCCTCACCACGGTAATCATCCGGTATGCCAATGACAACTGCCTCCTGGACAGCTGGGTGTTCATACAATACTTCCTCGATATCGCGTGGATAAATATTGTAGCCGCTCGCGATGATCATGTCTTTTTTCCTGTCGACAATGAAGAGATATCCGTCTTCATCTACCTTAGCGATATCTCCTGTAAAGAGCCATCCATCCCTCAATGTGTTTGCCGTCTCCTCTGGCATATTCCAGTAGCCCTTCATAACCTGCGGCCCTTTGATGATTACTTCACCCAGCTCTCCAGCTGGTACTTCTTCTGATCCTGTTGCCAAGTCGACAACTTTGTATTCTGTTGATGGCATGCCGATGCCGACACTACCAGGTTTTCTCTCCGCAAAGCTTGGATTGCAATGGGTTGTAGGAGATGCTTCCGACAGGCCATAGCCTTCAAGGATTTTTGAACCAGTTTTTCTTTCAAATTCTTTTAACAGCTCTACCGGCATTGGCGCACTGCCGCTGTTGCAAATTTCTATGCTGCCGATTCCATATTCCTCTGCTTTCGGATGGTTCGTGATAGCGACGTACATCGTTGGCACACCTGGGAACATGGTCGGCTGCTCATTTTTTATCGTATTGAGGACCTCTTCCAGATCAAAGCGCGGCAACAAAATAATCTCTGCCCCTGTATAAATTGATAGATTCATACAGGCTGTCATCCCAAATACATGGAACAGGGGAATCACCGTCAACGAACGCTCCAATCCAGGTTTGATATCATTTTTGAAAAATTCATATGATTGCAGGACATTGGCAAGCAGATTCTGATGGGTCAGCATCGCTCCCTTGGATCTTCCTGTCGTTCCGCCGGTGTACTGAAGCACAGCGACATCCTCTGCTGGGTCAACATCCACTACGGCTGTCTTGCCGCTGCTTTCTGATAAGAATGCTTCAAATTTTGTATCTGGTGCAAAAGCATGCTCAGACGGCTGGAGACTGACAACAATGATATTTCTTAGTTTGGTAGAAGCCTGAACACTCTTAACCTTGGCATAGAGCGCATCAAACACGACAATCGTTTCCGCGCATGAATCATTGAGGATATATTCAAGCTCACGTTCAACAGACATTGGGTTAACTTGTGTGACAATCCCGCCTGCGGTCAAAATGCCAAAATACGAAATGACATATTGAGGACAGTTCGGAAGCATGATGGCAATCCTGTCTCCAGCCTCGACTCCTCTGTTTTGAAGTGCTGAGGCAAAATGTGTCACAGTCTGGGACAATTGTTCATAGGTAACTTTCCTGCCATAGAAGGATAATGCATTGTTTTGAGGATACTTCTCAGCTGATTCTCGAAGCATTTGCGGTAAAGATTTTTCAGGAATAGTGATAGTGGATGCAATGGAGTCAGGATACTTGGAAAGCCAGACATTTTTCTCGCTCATTTAATTTCCCCCATTCAAAATTTAACGTAATTGTATATGGCTAAAATGTCAGTCCACCGCCGTCGACTGACAAAGTGGCACCAGTAATAAAGGAAGCTTCATCAGAGGCTAATAAGAAAAGCGCAAGCGCTTGGTCAGCCCCGACAAGCGTTGGAGGGCCGACCGGTGAAGTCGCTCTTTGACTTCATCGGGCGGATCGAAACGTCTCGAGGGGCTAGGCGCTGGAGCTAGACACTAATCTAAGTAAAAAGTTTTATACTTTCTTATAAGAGAACAAGACCGCATTTGCGACCTCCTCAGGTGTTCCGATTCGTCCTAAAGCATTGGCCCTTGAAATAATCGGCCATTTTCGCTCATCATTTTTCCACCCGTCGATAATTTGCGTGTCGATAACACCCGGGGCGATTGCATTTACACGGATATGGTCTCTGCCGTATTCTAACGCGGCATTTTTGGTCAGCAGGATGACGCCGGCCTTGGATGCGTTGTAAGCGGCAAGATATTTTTGCCCTTTTATTCCAAGCAGACTAGAGGTGTTGATGATCGCTCCACCGCCGGTCTTTTTCATCTCGGGAACAGCATATTTAATGCCGAGGAATACCCCTTTAAGGTTAATGTCAATGATCCTGTCCCAATCTTCTTCCTCGAGATCAACACTCTTAACATCTGGATTTCCTATCCCTGCGTTATTAAAGAGAATATCCAGCTTCCCATAGGTTTCAACAGTTGCCGAAACGAGTCCTTTCACCTGTTTGGAATCGCTTACATTTGTTTCGATAAAAAGGGCATTCCCTCCTTGTTGTTCAATTAGCTGGGCTGTCTCTCTCCCACCTTCACAATTCACGTCCGCGAATCACCAGCTGAGCTCCTTCAGCGGCAAAGCGCAGTGCGGCTGCCCGGCTATCCCGCTGCCACCGCCAGTAATGATTGCCGTCTTGTTTTCTAATCTCATTATATTCCCCCTAAGGCTATCTACTAACCGGTCGGTATGTACAATTAACTTTATTATAACGTTTATATTGAAATATTCAACTATTAGTCTAAATATTCTAAATATATAAGAAAAAGCCCTAAAGAAACTTAGGGCTTTAGCAGTTTAGAGCTTAATCTTAACTGCTCTTGTTGCTACAAAGCATTTAATATACTCATCAAGTGGCCTTCTGCCGCCAAAATCGTCTTCATATAAACCAGCAATGACCAGACCTGCATTAACTTGACCCTGGATCTGATCCTCTAATGTATGGCCGAATTCAATCGTTTGATCAGAGTTCATATACTCTTCCTTTTCTTCATCTGTCAGATTATCAAGAGACGACGTAGGAATCTTATTTTTCACCACAAGGTTCCCTTTCATGTCCTCTTCATCATCGAAAATAAATAAGAGAGGATTTGTAAATCCGGATATTAGCGTCCCTTTGTCTTTCAATACTCTTGATGCTTCATTCCAGACTTGCTGGAGATTTTCGACGAATAAATTGGCCACTGGATGGATGATCAAGTCAAATTGCTCATCACTGAAGGCTGAAAGGTCTGTCATGCTGCATTGTAATGTACTTAAATTGAGTCCATCTCTTTTCGCAACAAACTCATCTTGTTCCAACTGTTTTTTTGAAATATCAACAACCGTAACATCAGCTCCTGCTGCAGCCAGAACAGGACCCTGCTGTCCGCCGCCTGAAGCAAGACAAAGAACTTTCAATCCTGCCAGTGATTGTGGAAACCAGCTTCTAGGAACTGGTTTTCCAGTCGTAACCGTAATTTCCCACTCTCCCGCTTTGCTTTTGTCAATTACTTCTCTTGAAACAGCCTTAGTATAAACTGCTTCACTTTCAACCTTCTTGTCCCATGCAAGACTATTTTGTTTAACAGCATCCATTGTATTCACCCTAACTCTCTTAATCGATTATTTTTAAATAGCAGCATATATAAAAATGGTAATCTATCATAATTATCTTGATGGTATATAGCCATTCATTATTTCCAATTGTAACCAAAAATGAAGTTGATGACAAGAAGTTAAAAAAGCACTGGCAATTATGCCAATGCTTTTCTGTGTATTTAGAAATACAAAGTGCCTTGCTATTATGAGATAGGTCAGCTCTTTTGCCTGATTCTTTCAACTACAGTACCGATTTCATCCGGTTTTGCAAATTCGACTGGGGAAAAGCCTTTTTCGAAGGTAATGGTGTCGGCTTCGATCATGATCACATACTTTCCATTAACCTTTGCCAGGTGGATGCTGTCACCGTAATCAGCCAGCAACCCTTTTACCGAAATGTGGTCAAGCTTCATTTTCAGCTCAAGCTCAGGGGTATGTTCAATAAGCTGTGCAGCCGCTTCAATGACCTGCTCGGGTTCGAAGCGTTCCTGGAGCTCGCGTTTTTCGCTGGCAGCCCAAATTTCCATTGCGTTCTCCAGCTGCTCCCGTTCTTCACTTTCTGGCTCAAAGGTTTCTTCCATATGCCCGCGGACCATCTCTATGACCTGAGTCTTAACGATTTCTGGCATTGACTGGCCATACTCTACATATTTAAGGAAGTCCTCAAAATAACGTGCATGTGAGGACTGGTTGATTTTCAGTTCATTATCCTGAATCATTCCCTCTTCTGGCATATAGGGATACTGTATTGATTTCATGTTCTTAGTCGTTATCGCCATTTCCACCTGCCGAATCAATGTCGATTCATCGGAAATAGATGCAACCTTTGGTTCAAAATCACATTTAAGGATGAACACAAATGCATCATCAAAAAACTTGCGTAGCTTTGCTCTTGCTACAATGAAAGCCCCACCTCTTACTGCGCTGGTATCTAAGTAAGCAATGGCGAATTTTTCACTCTCTTGCTGGAAGTCTTCCTTTGATTCCGCAAAACGGACACGATGGAATAGGTTGTAGTTTGGGTTGGATGTTAAATCATGGCCTTCTTCAACGATGAAATTGCCGAGCTTGGTAGGAACTTCATCTGTTTTTGGATGGCGATCTACCTTGCGCTTAACGATTTTTGCGAACTCGCCATCAAGAAAATCCTTTAAATGACTAGATTCATATTCTTCCTCATTCAATGTCTGGAAATGCTTATATCTTTTATCAGCCTGCTCGCCTTTGCCTTCTACCTGTACAACATAAAATGATAAATATTGAACTTCAAATTCCATGTTAAAACTCCCTGCTGACGTATGTCTTTGTTCTTCCCTGTATATGAGCAGTCCACCAAACCAATTAGCCGATACCTCTGGTTATGGAGGCTGCTGAATAATCGAGAAAACAGCACCTATTTCAAGATGCTGTATTTCTCAGTTTAATTCATTAAATGAAATTCTGTCTTACTACCTGTTTGGGTGGATATGACCTCGAGCCTTGCGTCAATCCGTTCCTTTAGCTCTGGTACATGGGAGATGATTCCGACAAGTCGGCCGCTGCTCTGGATATCGATTAATGCTTCGATGGCCTGGTCGAGGGACTCTGGATCAAGGGTACCGAAACCTTCATCGATGAACATTGTCTCTAATGAAACTCCACCTGCGTAATTCTGGACAACATCGGCCAATCCCAAGGCAAGGGATAACGCCGCTTGAAGCTTTCTCCGCCAGACAATGTCTTTACATGGCGATCCTGTCCGGTATATGCGTCCAAAACCAAAAGCTCCAATCCACTCTGAACATTGCCTTTTGAACGATCAGTTTTTCTCAATAATCTATATCGTCCGCTCGTCATCTTGTTGAGCCTTACATTGGCCTCTGCAAGAATATCATCAAGAAAAGCTGCCAGGACAAAGCGCTCGAACGTAATCCTGTATGTGTTCTGACCTTTTGAAATCTCGAATAAATGACCGACTAGCTTGTATTTTTCCTCAAGCATCTTCATCTGCTCATTCAAAGAGTCTACCTGTTCCAGAACAAATTGATTATCGCGTTTCTTAAGATTTAAATCCTGGTATGCATCTTCAGTTTCTTTGATTATTTTATTTAATTGTGCGAATTCTGATTGAAGTGTTTCCATATCAGGCTTCTTGACATCTTTTAGCATATCAGACAGCTCTGCGAAACGATCACTTACTGACCTGACTTCTTCCCGGTAATTCGAGATGTCTGCATCAAGCTGTTGAATAGCCTGTTCTGATATCTTCGCCTGTTGATAGGCCTGATAGTTTTCAAAGCCCTGGGATGTCATATTGTTTCTGAATGTTTCCCGCTCGGCTGTCAATTGCGAATCTATTTCCTTCAATCTCTTTTCGGCCTCTTCACTCCGTGCTTTTTCGGTGCCCATAAGTTCTTTCGCTTCCTGAAAATTCTTTCGGGCTTGCTCCAATTCATCATCAAGCTGCTTCTGTAAAGCTGCGCTGATTTTAATTTCGACTCGAATACTTGCAGTGAACGAAGCTGTTCAGGTATTTTTTCAGTCATTCTATCGAGAGTGGTTTTCTTTTCTGTATACTGGATCATCAGGCTTTGATAGCTTTCGTCGATCGCTTTCAGCTGGTTATTCAGCCTTTCTCTGTCGTCTTCGAACCTTTTGATTTCAGATTTGATTTTTTCCAGGGCTGTTATTTTTACCGAATACTGTTTCTGCTCAATTTGGAGCTTTTCAATATCACTTTCAGTCAGGAGTACGGCATCAGCCAACTGGCCGATAACTATGTCAGGGCGGAATTTGACGATTTCAGCCATCATTTCTTCTCCTGTTTCAATCATAGACCTTAATGTCGTATCTGTTTCGATATATGACTTTTCAGCAGCGCTCTTTTCTTTTTCAACATCAGTGATCTGCTCTCGTGCAGCTTTTAAATCTTCTTCGGTCGGGATAAAACCTTCAGTTGCTTTCGCGGGTTGAGGATGATCCTCTGACCCGCAAACAGGGCAGGCGCAACCTTCATTTAGTGAAGCGGCCAAAACAGCAGCCTGTGAATGCAGCCATTTTCGCTCAAGAGCTTCTACTGCGGCTTTGGCATCATTCAGCCTGGAAACAGTCTGGTTAAACTGACCTTTGCATGTTTCAAAGCTCGACCGAACCTGTTTGACTTTATGATTGTGGTTGCCAAGCCTTTTCAGCTTGTCCAATTCAAGAAGCCGCTTTTCCAATTTCCGTTCATTCTCCAGATAAGTAATCTGTGCCTTATCGGCATCTTCCTTCTCCGCCTGAAAGGCTTTGAGTCTCTCTTCAGTTGACTTAAGCTGGGCTTCATTGTTCTCCCGGTTCTGTACAGATGATTCCAGTGCTTGCTTTAGCTCCGCAAACTGTAAAGCTATGCTGGCGAATGCATGGACATCTTCCTTCATATTTTCAAGTCTGTTAACCTGTTCAACAGCTGCTTTTCGCTCAGGTTCACGATCAATTTGTTTCTGGTGTTCTGTTTCGGCTGCTGTGAGTTGCACTGTTAACTGTTCAATTCGCTTCGTGGTCACACTTACCTGGTTTGTTATACTGTCCAGGTCGGCCTTAAGTCGGTGGCATAGCTGTTCCTGAGCATCCAGAAGAGCTGCTTTTTTTGCAAGCACTGTTTGTTTTTCTTTTTCTGCAAAAAGATCCTTTTGGGATTCAAGCTTTTCCTTTGTCATCTTCAGGGTTTCTAGGGTTTGGATTTGTTTTAAGGTTGCTTCAGCTTCGAACAAACGCTGCTGTATTTTATCGCGGTCCAGCTGAAGCTTTTCACGGTCCGTGTTCAACTTTTCGAGTTTTGTTTCCAGTGCGCCAATTTCTTCTTTTAATAGAGGAAGAAGCAGGAAATCATTTATACTGCCGGCTTCTACATATTCCTTCAATTCGGCATTTTCGACAGCCTTGATGCTGCGAAGAGCAGAATTCCTTTTCTCAACCTGGTCCTCAACCGATTTTTTCAGAACAGTTGCTTCTTCTCTAAGTTTTTCCTCTACTCTCTTATAGATTTCTGTATGGAAAAGTCTTTGCAGAATGACTTCCTTTTCTTTACTGTCCGATGTTAAAAGCTTACGGAATTCACCCTGGGGAATCATCAGAATCTGCCTGAATTGATTGCTGTCGATGATCATGATCTCCTTGATCTTTTCGTCCACTTCACGAACATTCGAAGCAAGCAATTTCAGTTCTCCGTTTTCGTCAATTAAATATAATTCTGCTTTTGCACCGACAGTAGTCGTTCCTTCACCAGACTTCTTTTTCTTTTCCTGTTGCGGAGATCTGGCAATCTGGTATGTCTTTTGGCGCAAGGAAAATTCAAGCGTAACTTCAGTCAATAACTCATCATCCGCAAACTGGCTTCGCAAATCAGGGCCATTTCGATCCTCACCGCTTGCCTTGCCGTAAATCGCATAACTGATACCGTCAAAAATGGTTGTCTTTCCAGATCCTGTTTTACCAGAAATGACAAACATTGTCCGGTTTTCAAGCTGCCTGAAATCAATTGTTTCTGCACCGGCATATGGCCCAAAGGCCTGCATCGTCAGTTTCAGAGGTTTCATTTTTGTCCCTCCTCTTTCAATACTTTGCCAATCACATCTGTCATGACACTGCGTTTATCTTCAGTAAATTCACTTGTCGTCATTTCCTTGTAAAACTGTTCGAAAAGCTCCAGCTCGGATTTCTTTTCTTCCCTGATCGAGTTGAAGTGCTGCTTATGCTTTTGGTCAATGGATTCGATTTTACGATCAAGATGGAGGACATTCGGGAAGACCTGGCGCAGCTTGCCCATTGGGTCAATTATGGCCCCATCGTCAAGCAAAGTTACTTTTAAATAATCATTAATATTTTCTTTTTCATAAAAAGAAGGATCCAGAAGCTGTTCCAGGTGGCCTTCCAATTCGCGCATATCCTGCTTCGGTTTCAGGGTCCTGTATCGAATATCAAAACTGCCGTTTTCGTTCATTTCAACGATAGAAATCGATTTACGCTGTTTTGCCTCTGAAAAAGAGTATTTTAATAGGGAACCTGAGTATTTTATTTTGTCATGTTTGATTGCGTCGGGGCTATGAAGATGGCCCAGTGCGGTAAAAGCAAATGGGTCAAACAAGTCCTGGGTGACACAGCCGGACCCGCCGACAGATAATGATCGCTCTGAATCGCATGAGTCACCACCTAGGACGAAAGCATGTCCAACAAAAACGTTTGCTTCATTAGGATTCAGGTTTTCTTCAATTTTGCCGATCACTGCCTTCATCGCATCCTGATGGGAATGGATTGAAGAATCGTCTAGCATATGGCGGACGACCCCAGGTTCAGCATAAGGAATCAGGTAAAAATTGACCCCGTTTATATGTACAGGCCTAAAGTCGTTCGTCATTTTTCCGGTAAGGTAAAAATGATTATGCCGGTACCATGAACTGCCAAATGATAGACGTTCTGCGCTGTCATGGTTGCCTGCAATCGCAACAACCGGTGTGTTCAATTCCACGTTGACTTTGAATAGCACTTCATCAAGTAGCTCTACAGCATCAATTGGCGGGACGGACCTGTCGTACAGATCGCCTGCAATCACAACAGCATCAGGTTGTTCTTCCGCGACAAGTTCAATAAATTGATTCAATGCCTCTCTCTGGTCCCCGTCATATACATTCCGTGGACAAGCTTTCCGAGATGCCAGTCACCCGTATGAATAAATTTCATGCAAATCCCTCCTGTATTAAGTAGTTATCTATTTTCATTATTATTAAAGGCCTATTTGACAATGCTACTATTATAACAAACTCGAAAATTTAATGGGCACTCAAATAAAGGAGAGACTAAAGGAACGTTTGTTCTGATTTTATCAAAAATCATCTTTAAAATCTACCTTAATTTTCCTTTGTTTAGTCAATAATGATATTTAATAGTGATAACATTTTAAAATTTGACTTTTCAGTCGTTGTTTTTCACAATAGAAGTAAGTCTAATAAATAAAGCAGGGATTTAAATGGAAACAAAAACAGAGGCATTATACAAGTTCCTGGTCGACAATTCGGCCAATTTTACCGAGGACTGGCTGAAACGGCAGCGTGTAATTCATGGATCAGATTATTCTGCTGACGCCCCGCCAGAAGTTATGAACAGGGTAAAGGAACAGAATTCAAATTATGTTCGTCTTGTGGCGAAATCACTTTATCAGTCTGAGGAAGAGATGAAGGAAACGATTTCTGCGTGGACGAGCCAGACTGCAGCAGACCGGATTAAATCAAAAACTGACCTGAAAGAAGTTGCCTGGAATTCTGGCGTCTTCCGTCGTGTTTATTGGGAATACGTTCAAAAATTCGTTAAACAGACGGACCTAGAAATAAATCTGGACGACGTTTTTACATGGGAAAAAAAGATTAATTACACGCTTGATTATGTCTTTGAGACCTTTATTATTGTTTTCATGGATATCCTTATGAATCGATTAGTCTCTCAGGCAACTTTAATTAAAGAATTGAGCGCACCAGTGATTACCTTGACAAAGGAAGTCGGCCTTCTGCCATTGATAGGTGAAATCGATACAACGAGAGCAAAAGGTTGATGGAATCAACTCTTACACAAAGTATCGATGCCAGAATCAATACTTTGATAGTCGATCTTTCAGGAGTGGTGATGGTTGATACGATGGTAGCCCATCAAATTTTCAAACTGATGGATGCCCTAAAGATGCTTGGCGTTCAATCGATCGTTACAGGAATCCGTCCAGAGGTTGCACAAACAGCTGTCCAGCTGGGAATTGATTTTTCGGATATTAAGACAGCAGGTAATTTGCAAAATGTTATCAAAAAATTCATCCAAAGTTAAAAACCTGCTATCAATTGTTAGCAGGTTTTTCATTATTATGATGAGCAACCTCCGCCACAGCTTGAACAACCGCTGCTGGAACAGCTGTGGCCGCCGCTATCATTATGTGAATCCTGTATGTCACCTGAGCCGCAAAAAACGGCACTGCAGCCCGATGTTCCATGTGACTGGTGAGAATAAGCGTATGCTTGGGCATAATCCCAGTATTCATCAAAGTAATAGTAAGAATAAAACACCATTACCAGGCTCAATCCTGA
Source organism: Mesobacillus boroniphilus JCM 21738 (assembly GCF_000517385.1). Lineage (GTDB taxonomy): Bacteria > Bacillota > Bacilli > Bacillales > Cytobacillaceae > Mesobacillus > Mesobacillus boroniphilus. The sequence continues at coordinate 59,429 of NZ_BAUW01000008.1, forward strand.
TAAATCACCAAAAAGTCCTGGCCTTTCAAAAGACCCTTTTCTATCAGCACTGTATATTTCTTGTGCTTTTCTAAGTTGAGACCTCAGTTGTTTGGTTAAATAATCCACCAGCTCCTGATTATCCTCAGTAACCTTGAAAAATTTCTGTTTCAACTCATCGTCACTAAGTGAACCGATTTTTTGAAGTAACTGCTGGTCCATTGGATAATGGAAAAAGTCTCCCCATGCCTGCCATGTGTATTCTGTTATTTCAAATAGCTGAGCGAACACCCAATCAAAGAATGCCCTTTCCTGGGGTGCTGGTTCCGGCTCCAAGTTCGGCGTATGATGAAGCATATTGCCAAGATATTTTTCAGAAAAAGCTTCATATTGCTTCGTGAACATCAGCATCTCATGCCAAATTTCATCGACCTTGCTGCTGAACATCGGTGTATTTTTCATAAACGAATTAAGCAAGAAATATCGTTTTAATTCAAATAAACGCCATTCAAATTCATCATCGGATATCTCGGGATGATCGCTTAAAAAACGAAGTTTCACTTGATTTATAAACTCATAAGAAAGAGATTTCTCTAATTTATTCAAGATAGCAGAAGCCGGCACATTATCCAGTAAGCCAAGGTGGTCCGGGATGTTCTCCTTCAATAATACTTTCTTTTTGCTTCCATTGCCGGAAAAATAAGCAATGGCAAAGAGTATCCCTGCTCCAGCCGCGATTGTTAAGAAGACACCCATTTTTATACACCTCACCCTGTGGAATAGTTGTTACAGGATATTACGTTTTTCATAATGGAAAGGTTTCAAAAAAATTGGAAATCCTGGTACATAAAAAGCCCAGCCAGATGGCTGAGCTATAAGGTCAAATTAAGAATTATAGTTTAGTAACGTTAGCAGCTTGTGGTCCACGAGCACCTTCAACAACCTCGAAAGATACTTCCTGGCCTTCTTCTAATGTTTTGAAACCTTCTGTTTGAATAGCAGAGTAATGTACGAAAACATCATTGCCGTCTTCAGCTTCGATGAATCCGAACCCTTTTTCTGCATTGAACCATTTAACTTTACCGTTTTTCATGTGAAAAATCCTCCTAGATCGGCCGAACAAGCCATGATTAAAATTCAGCAAAATCACAACGACTAGTTCATCATACATGACCTATTCAAACGTCTTCAAACATTAGAATAAGCAAATTGCATAGTGCCTAATACGTGTGTAATAAGCTAATTTTAATATAGCAACGATGGATTTTTTTGTCAACAAAAGACAAACCTGTCAAATACTTATTTAAAGTGGATTTTTTCTGGATGGATCTTTCTATTGAGAAATGTTAAAAAACAATCACGCCAAAGCTTTGCAAGGGTCTTGTTACTTTTCATCTAATAAATTGCTGAAGCGGATATGGAAAGTTGTACCTATGCCAACCTGGCTCTTAATCTCTACCTTGCCTCTCATTGCAGTGATGATGCTGAAAGTCACCATCATGCCAAGGCCAGTTCCTTGCTGCCCTTTTGTCGTGTAGTATGGTTCCCCCAGGCGGGCAATTTGCTCTTCAGTCATCCCGAGACCTGTATCTCTCACGAGGATATGGATTACAGTTCCGGTGCGGAAGGTTTGGACGATTAGTTCCCCGCCGTTTGGCATAGCCTCCAAACCGTTCTTGATCAGGTTGATGAATCCTTGCTTGAATTTCGAACGATCCCCTAATATGACTAATCCTGAACTATACTTTTTCGTTATTTTTACACCATTGAAGTTAGCCAATGGATTTAGTACATTAAGAACCTGATTCAATTCCTTATCGACTTCGATTTGCTCTTCCTTTTCAAAAGCAGGTCTTGCAAAAGTAAGAAAGTCATTAATGACCTCTTCAGCACGATTCAATTCCTGGACCGCAATATCGATGAATTCCTTTTTCTTTTCTTCAGGATAATCTTTCTCGCCGAGCAGTTGCAGGAATCCTTTCACAGTTGTAAGCGGATTACGGATTTCATGAGAAATAGCCGCACTTAAATGGCTGACGGCCTCAATTTTATCGGCCTTCGCTAGTCTTTGTCGGATAATGAATGTTTGACGAATTGTCTCAATCGAATAGCTGACTAGCCCTGAGGTTAGTGCGGGAATCAAAATGAAACTGAACCACGCTTCCGGGTGTATAATTGGTTCACTAACTACGGTGACCATTTGCATTAGCAAGAACGAAGTGATTACTGTCAATAAAACAGAAATACCGACCTGCTGTTCAGAGTTAGCCTATTGAACCAGGGATGAATCCATTTGAGAAGGATAGCAAGGGATGCAAAAACCCCCACCGATACCCAGAACCCATCGTTTATGCCTAACAAACCTCTCATAAGGATCGTGACGCCTGCAAGCAAAAAACTATATCCAGTATAGAGACTTCCAAGAATCATAGGCACCTGTCGAAGGTCAAAGCGAACGCCATCCTGGACTTGTACTGAAAAAATATAACATGTAAAAATCGAAATAATGAAATAGAATAATTGATATCTTTCTCGACTCTCTTCCTTCACTTGCCTTTCAATGATTAACTGTGTAAAAAACAGAAGGACAAGAAGAAGTGAGAGATTCATTAATAAATGCTTTGTAATTTCCACTGCAACACCACCATTTGTACTCACTAAGATAGTATTATAATCCAGTGTGCAGCGCAAATTTTATCCAATTTCACCTTTCTATTCCATGTCTTTTGTTTTATATTTGAAAAAAGAGAGGTGTCTCGTATGATAATGTGGTTAATCATTGTTTTACTGTTGTTTATACTCATTGATGTTGTAAGACTCCATAAGAAAATTGACAAGCTGAATGCACATTTAAACCCAGTGTCACCACCGCCAACGGATGACGAAATCGAAAAGATGCTAACTTCGAAGAATACTAACTATGAAAAGTAAATGGCTTCCATACGTAATAGTCCTCATAGCGATATTGCTGGTTTTCACCTTAGATAGATTCAGAACGTTATTGCCTGAACAGGAAAAAGAACCGTCTTTTAGCATTCCAGAAGCTATAATCACTGTTGGAGGCCAGGAAGTCATATATAAATCAGGTACATTTGCCTGGGTAGAAAAAGGCACCGGACCTGTCATCGACCAGGATGAGCCACCAATCCTGTTCCATGATCTGCTGCCTGTCAGCGTGAAGCCATTCAGCGAAATGAAGATCACCTTTCCTGAGAAAGCAGGAATTGACCATATTTCCGTTTATCGCTCACAGGGACAAGAAGATTTGGAGATGGGGAATCTTCCATTTGAAACAATTTTTGATAACAACTATACCCTTAACAATGTAGCTGGCCAAAGTACGGTAATCATCCAGGCCTCCATTGGAGATCAAGTCTATCATTATGCTTTTCCATTAATCATTGAAGAAGTGGTTGCTTACCAGGCACAGCTTGCCGAAGAACCAGGCTACTTGGCTGTACTTGAACTGTTTAAGCCAGAAGCGCAGCAGGAAAATTGGGCACTCGAACAAGTCAACAACAAATATGTACATAAAGCATATTCTTTGCAGGTTAACAACATTGAGGAAGCACGCCGGCAATTTCCTGATTTAAAATCGATTTTCTGCCGTATTACGCCATTTTCAATCATGAAAGATTGCTTTATGAGGCATATAATCGGGATGATTTCTTCAAAATGTTGAAAATCGCGTCACCTTAACTGAAAAATAGTAGCATTTGATTCTAAAAGAATGCTTGAATATTGGAAAGAAGGTGTCCCAAAAGTTTCAACTTTGGGAACCCTCTTTATTTTTTGTGACTGCTTGTAAAAATGGTCCGTTGATTTCCGTTCCAGGCGCTTCAATCAACTTAGGTTTTATATTCATTTTTTATCGCAAAGATTCATAGAATGAAACCCAGAATCTTGATAAATTGATTCAAGAGGCGACTCCCAGGTCGAATTTCTTCAACCTTTTGAGTCAGCCTATTCTGTTTCCCGGATTTTCAAGTGACTAGTGTCCGTCATAACCTGTATGAAGGACATTTTTTCCGGTTCTCCATCGATTAGTGTCCGTCATAACCTTAATGACGGACACTTTTCTCGATACTTCCCTTAATAAGTCCGTCATTTTCGCTTGCGTTTTATATTTTTGAAAAGGTGGAGCACTTCCACTAGTAATAGGAGCAAGGTGATGTAACATAGGAATGCATAAATTACCCCAAGTAACAGGTTGAGCGGCCATTTTTGCTCCACAACCTGTCAGCGATTAGCGTTCTCTTACCGATCGCCTTCTTTACTGGAACAATTAGTTTTAGTTTCCATTCTGTTTTAAAATTTATCCATGTTTTTATATAACCCTAATGAATAAAATGAAAACACCACTTTTAGCTACGCTTTTAATTGTAATCGATTTGTTTTCCTAAAAGGCCTGAAATAAGTTCCAGAGTTGCAAGCGAAGAAATATCATGCTCAAGGAGAGGCAAGAAAATTTGTCTCTGATTCTTGAATTCGTCTTTGATTTCATCAAGATACACTCGCTCGTTCGCTCTTCTTTGCTCCATGAACCTTCCATCTGCTTCATCTGGGATGACCTTATTAACTACGATTGAGTTAACATGTATTCCATGCTGGTGCAATGTATCGATTGCCTTGCTCGTTTCAAGTATTGGCAGTCGCTCGGCATTAAGTACAAATACATACTGTGTTTGAGTTCCATCTAGCAGGATTTCCCTTACACGCTTGAATCGGTTTTTTCGTTCATTCAGTTTGTCATATAAAGGGTCTTCAACGATTTCACCATCATTCATCACTGTGCGTAATTCTCGTTCACTCTTTTGCGCCGTTCCAACAGCCCGTCCATCCAGACGCCCATCAATTCCGGCAGTGTCAGGAGCCGGATTGTATGTCCGGTCGGTGCTGTGTCAAAAACAATAGCATCATAGTTTGCGTATTCCTCAAGATCAATGAGGTGATTTTGTCAAACAGCGCGGCTTCTTCTGCCCCAGGCGAGGATGCTGCCATGTCAATCTGCCTGTTGACCTCCTCCAGCATTGTTGCTTTTACCAGGCCTTTCAAGTTGCCTTTTACTCCATTTATATAGTTCCTGGACTCCTGTTCCGAGTCAATCTCTAATACATCCAGATTCTCCGTTGCACTTTCGATTTTTCCGCCGCTGAAGTTACGATGGAATAAATCGCCTGTATTATGGGCGGGGTCTGTTGATACCAGCAGTATCTTTTTTCTTTTCTGCGCAAGTAGAAGCGCCAATGCCGCGGATGTTGTGCTTTTGCCAACACCGCCTTTTCCGCCGATAAAATAGATCTTCTTTTCCAGCATGTCCATAACACTTCCTCCTAACAGCAGCGTATTCCTTCAAGCGGGGATTTTTCCATTCCAGCCCTCAGATGCCATTCATGAAAACGTTCGATGATGACGGGGTATAGTTCAAGCGTATAGTAAAATGCCGGGTTGGGCAGACCTAGCATTTCCGAAAAGCACAGCAGCATAAACAAGTCTTCTTCATCTCTTAATTCACGAGCAATTTCGGTCCTGTGCGGCTGCCTGAGGATCTCATCATAGACAGCTATTGCACGCTTTAATTGTTCGTAGAAACCCATGCAAATTCCTCTCTTTCTAAAAATGACAATAGAGACCGGTCGCCCGGCCTCCACTTCATTACATTTCTTTGCTTAATGGCGGTGGATTATTCCTGCCGAAGGCTGCGATTGCCTCGATGATAATCCAGAATACAAATATCAGGATCAGTCCGCCGATACCAAAGAGCAGCATATTCAGCTCACCGCTTCCATAACCAGACCACTGGAAAACGACCTGCTGAATCATTGCCCAAAGTGTCATGAAAAATACGAACACCATTGGGATGAAGGTTACAAGGTAATTCCTTCCCTGACGCTTCAGCCAGATGGAAATAAGCAGCAGGCTGACTCCGGCCAAAAGCTGGTTGCTTGTTCCGAACAGCGGCCACAATAGGTATCCGCCAGAACCGAATCCGTTAGGCCCTTTTGGCAATAATACTAGCGCCGCACTGGAAACAACCGCAACAGTTGTAGCTACATGAGTCTTTGTCAGTGCCTGCACATTGTATTCGCTTCCGATTTCAGCGATGATATAACGCATTAATCTTACTGACGTGTCCAAAGTTGTTGCAGCAAAGCTGACAACGATGATGGAAACAATCGTCCTTGCAATGTCTGCCGGAATCCAGATACCGGTCGCAAGCTGTGCAGCACCATTGATGAAGTTGCCAAGTCCACCTGCGCTTGCAGCCGCAAAGCTTGAATATGCAGCAGTAAATTCAGCTTTTGTCGCAAATACTGTAACAACCGCGATAATGGCGATTAGGGCAAGTACACCTTCCCCAACTGCTCCGAGGTAACCGACAAAACGGGCATCCGTTTCTTTTTCCAGCTGCTTAGAGGATGTTCCTGAAGAAACAAGACCATGGAAGCCGGAAATCGCACCACAGGCAATCGTAATGAATAATAAAGGGAACCAGGAAACGTCGTTAGCCGCTGCATTCATAGCTGGAGCCGTCACCTTAGGCTGAAGGAAAATCAGTCCTGCATATAGGATTAATAAACCTACAACCAACTGGTGCGAATTGATATAATCACGAGGCTGCAGGAGCTTCCATACCGGCAGTGTAGATGCAATATAAACATAAACCATCAGGACAACAATCCAGACTAAGAAAGCCATGGATACACCATTTAGACCAAACATGACGGTATTATCCGCCCCGCCAAAATATCTCACAAGATCAATTTGCAATGCCGGGACGCGGCTGGCCAGGATGGCGGCACCGTACATAACGGCCAGTGCAATCAAGGAAGGAAGAAGCATTCCCTTCTTCTTTTTATAAACAGCATAACCAATCCAAATTGCAAGTGGTATCTGAAGGAATACCGATAGAACACTCGCAGGGAATTTTACAAACAAGTTGGCGATGACCCATGCAAAAACGGCGTTGACCATCAAAACAAGTATTAAAATAATGAATAAGAACATGATTTTTGCGCGTTTGCCAATCAGCTTATTTGTGATGGCACCGACTGACTGCCCCTTATTCCTGACTGAAAGGACAAGTGTTCCAAAATCATGGACACCTGCTGCGAAGACCGTACCCAATGTAACCCACAGGAATGCAGGAAGCCATCCCCAATATACAGCAATCGCCGGCCCAACAATTGGTGCTGCTCCGGCAACCGATGTAAAATGGTGTCCCCAAAGGATCATCTTCTTCGTTGGGACAAAGTCTACCCCATCTGAATACTGGTGCGCCGGTGTGACATAGTTCGGGTCGAGACGGTAAATCTTTTCTGCTACCCACTTAGAATAGAAGCGGTAGCCGATTGCAAACACAATCATTCCGATCACGGCTAACCATAAAGAATTCATTTTTATTAACCTCCTTTTTTATGAGTTGGTATTACAACTTAATAATAAAAATATATTGACAAATTAGTCAATAAATTCTGATTATTTTTATTAAAAATTTGTCCCAGGAATTTTCCCAACATGCTGATTCGACAATTTTAGACTTAGTTGTTGCAATGTTCAGATTATTAAAGTATAAATATGATAATCTACTAATTTTTATTAGATAGAATTAGCTTGTAGGAGGAGTTTATTTGAAGAAGAAAGTAGTTTCCCTAAGTTTAACAGCAAGTCTGGCATTAAGCGGATTGGTTGCTGCGACTGGCTTTGCCGCCCCGTCAGCAGATTCACCTTCCAAAAAGTACACAAAAAGCCATGGCGCACCTGAATTTGTTGCTGGCAAGCTGACAAATCCATCAGAGAAAGCAGCAAAGGATATTGTCCTTGGGTACCTGAAAGCTTCGAAAGAAAAATACAATCTGGACACAAATGATAGTTTCGTCGTTACATCTCAGGAAGCAGACAAGCTTGGCGGAGATATTGTACGTCTGCAACAGGTCTATAATGGCGTTCCTGTCTGGGGAGCAACACAGGCAGCCAGAGTCGACGAAAACGGTGTTCTTAAGGTTTTTAGCGGAACTGTCAGCAAGGGACTGGGTGATAAGGTTGTAAGAACCTCCAGCAAAAAGTCACAGAGAGATGCAATTGCCGTCGCTGAAGGTGATTTGGGGTACAAGCCTGAATATGAAGTAACGCCAACGGCTGAATTGGTTGTTTACCCTGGTGAGGATCAAGCAGTGTACGCTTACCATGTCATATTGAACTTCCTTAGTCCTGAACCGGGCAATTATCAGTACTTTGTCAACGCGGCAACTGGTGAAATCATCAATAAGTTCAATGCTATCCACACCGCAGGTAAGAACAATCCATCTGTAGGCGGGACGGATACAGTTGGATCAGGTGTTGGAGTTCTTGGTGACACGAAGTCTTTGAATACCCTCCTTTCAAACGGATCATATTATTTACAGGACAACACTCGCGGAAATGGTGTATTCACTTATGACGCAAAAAATAGACAGAGAACTCCTGGTTCCCTTTGGGTGGACGCTGACAATAACCTGAATGCAGCCTATGACGGTGCAGCAGTAGATGCTCACTACTATGCAGGACTCACTTATGATTACTATCAAAGCACTTTTGGCCGTAATTCATACGACGATCGCGGTGCAGCGTTGAAGTCACTGTCCACTACGGAAGAAGCTATAACAATGCATTCTGGAATGGTCAGCAAATGGTGTACGGTGATGGAGATGGAACTACGTTCATCCCGCTATCAGGCGGTCTTGATGTTGTAGCGCATGAACTGACTCACGCCGTGACTGATTTCAGTTCCGACCTTGTTTACCAGTACGAATCAGGTGCGTTGAACGAAGCAATTTCCGATATCTTCGGCACGCTTGCTGAGTTCCATGATAATAATGACCCTGATTTTGAAATCGGCGAAGACATCTACACACCAAATACAGCTGGTGATGCCCTTCGTTCAATGAGCGACCCAACTAAATACGGCGATCCGGATCACTACTCTGTACGTTACACTGGCACTTCCGACAATGGCGGAGTTCATATTAACAGCGGTATCATCAATAAAGCCGCATACCTTCTAAGTGAAGGTGGAACACATTATGGAGTATCGGTTCCAGGCGTAGGAACGGATAAAATGGGCGCGATCTTCTACCGTGCAAACACGGTCTATTTTACTTCTTCAACGAACTTCAGCCAGGCACGAGCAGGATTGGTACAAGCAGCTAAAGACCTGTATGGTTCAGCTTCTGCTGAAGTCAATGCTGTCAATAAAGCATTTGATGCAGTAGGTGTATATTAATAGCTTAATATTTAGCAAGACTGGCTCATTTACTAATGTGAGCCAGTTTTTTATTACGCTGCTGATGATTCCCCACTTTCTGGTTTGAATGAGAAATATGGTCTTAATTACGGCCGATTGAGGCAGCGGGATCTTGACAGCTTTGACTTGCGTTCCTGAAAAGCGGTCAAAATAACGGCAGAATCTTGACAGCTTTGGTTCGGGATCATGAAAAGCTGTCACAAAAACACCGGAATCTTGACAGCTTTGGCCTCGTATCCAGAAAAGCTGTCACAATAACAGCAGAATCTTGACAGCTTTGACCCCGAATCCAGAAAAGCTGTCACAAAAACAACGGAATCTTGACAGCTTTGGCCCCGGATCCAGAAAAGCTGTCACAAAAACAACGGAATCTTGACAGCTTTGACCCCGGATCCAGAAAAGCTGTCACAAAAACAACGGAATCTTGACAACTTTGGGCTCGAATCCATAAAAGCTGTCACAAAAACAGCAGAATCTTGACAGCTTTGGTACCGGATCTAGAAAAGCTGTCACAAAAACAGCGGAATCTTGACAGCTTCACCTCCATGGTCTAAAAAGCTGTCAAAATGAAATAATTCAACCCTGCCCGACTTTACACACACCAGCATTTCACCTATTCACTTCACCGCATTAATAAAATGATTGACAATCTTTCACAACAGCTGTAATATTTAGAGAAATTTAATAATTCAATAATATGAATCTTATCCAGAGAAGCTGAGGGTCCTGGCCCTGTGAAGCTTCAGCAACCTTCAACTCTGTTTGTTGAAAAGGTGCTAATTCCAGCAAGTTTTTTTAAAACTTGGCAGATAAGAAGAACGGCTATCATCTGTAAAAGTCTTCTTCTTAAGAAGGCTTTTTGTTTTATTAGGGACTCCCCCGCACCGTCTTTCTGGAGCTTTGCGGTCTTTGTCTTTTTAAAAGTCGATGATTTCGTCTTTACTCATAAAACAAAAATTGCCGTCTAACTAGAATCATGAGGAGTGAGTAATTTGGCAGAAATCGATACAAAGTTAGCACAGCTTGGCAACAGAAGTGAATCATCTACAGGTGCGGTCAATCCACCCATCTATTTAACAACAGCCTACCGCCACGGAGGGATTGGCCAATCGAGCGGTTATGATTATGTGCGCACCGGCAACCCTACTCGCGAAATTCTTGAAAAGGCGATTGCAGACCTTGAAGAAGGTGACCGCGGCTTCGCCTGCAGTTCCGGAATGGCCGCGATTTGGACCGTTCTTTCATTATTCGCACATGGAGATGAATGGATTGTCTCTAAGGATTTATACGGAGGAACTTACCGGCTTCTCGAGCAGGGTTTCAAAAAATGGGGATTAAATAGTACATATGCTGACATGGCAGATCTAAACGAAATAAAATCGGCAATCACACCGAGGACGAAGGCGCTTTTTGTGGAAACGCCGACAAACCCGCTTATGGAGCAAGCTGATATTAAAGCAATCGCAAAAATCGCAAAAGAAAACGGTATTCTGCTGATTGTTGATAATACCTTCTACACTCCCCTGCTGCAAAAACCATTGACTATAGGTGCTGACATTGTGATTCACAGTGCAACAAAATATCTTGGCGGCCACAATGATGTCCTTGCGGGCTGATCGTTGCCAGGGGACAGCAGTTATGTGATTCTCTATTCCTTCATCATAATGGTGGCGGTGCGGTGTTAAGTCCATTCGACTCCTGGCTCCTCATCCGCGGTATGAAGACTCTGGCATTAAGGATGGAACGCCACGAGCAAAACGCCAGAGAGATTGTCGATTATTTACAAAGGCATAATGCAGTCAATGATGTCCTTTATCCTGGCAGAGGCGGAATGATCTCTTTCAGGGTCCACTCCCCTGCCATAGTCAATCCATTTTTAAAAAGCCTTTCCACAATTACTTTTGCCGAAAGTCTTGGTGGTGTTGAGAGCTTCATTACTTACCCTGCAACACAGACACATGCTGATATACCAGTTGAAATTCGCGAACAAACAGGTGTTTGTGACCGACTGCTGCGATTTTCTGTGGGAATCGAAAATGTTGCTGATCTGATAAATGATCTAGAAGAAGCATTCCAAAAGGCACTCCAGGAGGCAAAAACAATATGAGTCACCAATATACATTCGAAACCCAGCTGCTCCATAATAAACATAAATTTGACCCTGCAACCGGTGGTGTCAGCGTGCCGATTCAGCACGCCTCAACATTCCACCAGCCCTCGGCAGTCAAATTCGGAAAATATGATTATAGCCGGAGTCTTAACCCTACAAGAGAGGCACTTGAGGAAATAATCACCGAACTGGAGGGCGGTGTGCGGGGTTTTGCTTTTTCCTCCGGGATGGCCGCCATCTCAACTGCATTTTTACTCCTTTCCCAGGGAGATCACGTGGTCGTAACCGAGGATGTTTATGGCGGGACATATCGAATGGTTACACAGGTGTTGAACCGTTTTGGAATTGAGCATACTTTTGTGGACATGACTGACCTGGACGCGGTGGAAAAAGCGATTAGGCCAAACACTGCATTGCTATATGCTGAAACTCCTTCCAATCCGTTATTGAAGGTAACTGACATAAAAGCTGTCAGCGCAATCGCTAAGAAACACGGCGCTTATACTTTTGTTGACAACACTTTCATGACTCCATACTTGCAGCGTCCGCTTGAACTTGGAGCAGATATTGTCCTTCACAGTGCCACAAAGTTCTTATCCGGCCACAGTGATACGGTGGCAGGCCTCGCAGTAGTCAAGGATGAAGAACTCGCAAACAGGCTTTATACCCTGCAAAACTCCTTCGGTGCTGTCCTAGGAGTACAGGATGCGTGGCTTGTGATGAGAGGTATTAAGACCCTGTCTGTCAGGATGAAGAAATCTCAGGAAAGCGCAAAGAAAATCGCAGAATTTTTAAAAGATCAGCCTTTAATCAAAAATGTCTTTTACCCTGGCCTTGCAGATCACCCACAGGCAAGCCTTCAGCTTCGGCAGGCATTTGGGCCAGGAGCGGTGCTTTCCTTTGAACTTGAAAATGCCGAGGTTTTAGCTAGATTTATAGAACTAGTAAGACTGCCTGTGTTTGCAGTCAGCCTTGGAGCCGTAGAATCCATCCTCTCCTACCCGGCAAAAATGTCACATGCAGCCATACCTCAGGATGAACGGGAAAGGCGCGGTATCTCTGATGGTCTCCTTCGATTATCAGTCGGGCTTGAAAGCGCTGATGATTTGATCGCGGACTTTGAGCAAGCTTTGGATTCAATAGGAATACTAGAAGCACAAAAGGAGGAAGTCTAATGAGTTTCCTGAAACGCCTGGAAAATAAAATTTTAATCGCAGATGGAGCGATTGGTACTCTCCTCCACTCTTATGGTGCTGGTACTTGTTTTGAAGAGTTGAACATTTCACATCCTGAGGACATCATCCGGATCCATAAAGCCTATATAAACGCGGGTGCCGACCTTATCCAGACGAACACATACGCAGCCAATTATATAAAACTTGAAAGATATGGACTCGAGGATCAGGTGAAAGAGATTAATAGTGCAGCAGTAAAACTCGCCCGACAAGCTGCGGGCACTGATGCCTATGTCCTTGGGACGATTGGTGGGAACCGGGGGATCAGGCCCTCCGCTATCCCGATTGAAGAAATCAAAAGAAGCTTCAGGGAGCAGCTCTACTGTCTTCTCCTTGAAGGGGTAGACGGACTTTTGCTAGAAACATTTTATGATATGGAAGAAATTGAAACAGTGCTCGAGATTGCCCGAAAGGAGACCGACCTGCCAATCATCGCCCAGGTATCCCTTCAGGAAATAGGTATCATGCAGGATCAGACCCCGCTTCAGGAAGCTTTTAATAGACTTGAAGACCTTGGTGCTGACATTGTCGGTCTTAATTGCAGACTTGGGCCACATCATATGATTTCCAGTTTTGAGCAAATAGAGTTGCCGTCAAGAGCATTTCTTTCCGCCTATCCAAATGCCGGATTGCCCGCCTACACAGATGGGAAATTCCATTACGAAGGCAATCCTGAATATTTCGGCAAATCAGCCCGCAGTTTCCGCGACCAGGGAGTCAGGCTGATTGGACTGTTGCGGAACGACGCCTGAACATATAAAAGCATTTGCTGATGAACTGAAGGGATTGCCACCAGTGTTAGACAAGAAAATCCCTGCGAAAAAGCCCAAAATTGTTGTCACTCCCGTTGACGTAAAAAGGCCATTAGCCCCACTTCAACAAGTGGTGAAAGAACGGCCGTCAGTGATCGTGGAGCTTGACTCACCGCGAAAGCTGGATACAACTCGTTTTTTTGAAGGAGCAAAAGCACTAAAGGATACAGGTATAGACGCACTGACTCTGGCTGATAATTCACTTGCTTCACCTAGGATTTCAAATTCGGCAATTGGGCATCTCGTAAAGGAAAAGATCGGTTTGCGCCCGCTTGTACATCTGACTTGCCGTGACCGGAACATCATTGGACTTCAGTCTCATTTGATGGGTTTGCATACACTTGGTCTGCATGACGTGTTAGCCGTAACAGGCGACCCTGCACGTGTCGGTGATTTTCCTGGTGCATCGTCAGTTTTTGATGTCTCTTCCTTCGAACTGATCGAGATGATCAAGCAGTTTAATGAAGGTCTCTCCTATTCTGGAAAAGACTTAGGACAAAAAGGTGCTTTTTCGATTGGCGCTGCTTTCAATCCAAATGTTCGTTCCATTGAAAAAGCTGTCATGAGGATGGAAAAGAAAATCCATGCTGGTGCTGATTATTTCATCACCCAGCCCGTTTACTCTGAAAAAATGCTTTTGGAGGTCCATGAAGCAACAAAGCACATTGATGCCCCTGTTTATATTGGCCTGATGCCGCTAACGAGCAGCAGAAATGCTGAATTCCTTCATAATGAAGTTCCTGGCATCAAGATTTCACAGGAAATCCTGGACATAATGGCGAAATTCAATAATGAACCGCTGCAATCCAAAAAGGAAGGCATAGCGATTACAAAGGGTTTGATTGAGGCTGCAGCAGAACTGTTTAACGGAATCTATTTAATCACTCCTTTTATGAACTATGAAATGAGTGTCGAGTTATCGGGCTACGCTAATGAATACAGCAGCCGTCTTATGAGGAGGAAACAAAATGTCAACCTTGTTAACTGAGCAGATGAGAAAAAAGATCCTGATCATGGACGGAGCGATGGGAACGATGCTCCAGCAGGCAGACCTGACCCCGGAGGATTTTGGCGGTGAAGAATATGAAGGCTGTAACGAAATCCTGAATCTGACAGTACCTGATGTAATTGAAAATATCCACCGTGAATACTTTAAGGCTGGCGCAGATATCGTTGAGACAAATACGTTTGGTGCAACTAGCCTGGTGCTGGACGAATACGACCTGGCCCATAGAGCGTACGAAATCAACAAGGAAGCAGCTCTTATTGCCAGAAAAGCGGCCGATGAGGCATCCTCTCCCTCACAGCCCCGTTTTGTGGCTGGTTCTATGGGACCCACAACCAAAACATTGAGCGTGACTGGGGGTTCTACCTTTGAAGAGATGTCCGCGTCCTACGAAGAACAGGCTCTTGGCCTGATCGATGGCAACGTTGATTTGCTATTGCTCGAAACAAGCCAGGATTTACTGAATGTAAAAGCAGCGTATACGGGAATCCAGCGTGCATTTCAGAAGAGTGGCAGAGAACTACCTCTGATGATTTCTGCAACGATTGAACCAATGGGCACTACACTCGCTGGTCAATCCATCGAAGCATTTTATATTTCTGTTCAGCATATGAATCCAATTGCAATCGGACTGAATTGCGCAACCGGGCCGGAATTCATGCAGGAGAATTTGCGTTCCTTGTCCTCCCTTTCATCTTCTGCTGTCAGCTGTTATCCTAACGCTGGCCTGCCCGATGAGGAAGGCCAATATCATGAAACGCCTGACACGCTCGCTCAGAAGCTTTCTGATTTTGCCGGTGAAGGCTGGCTGAATATTGTCGGAGGCTGCTGCGGAACTACACCTGCACATATAAAGGCAATTTCGGAAAAAATGCAGGAACGGCCGCCAAGACAGACAGAAGATAACAAGCTGCACATGGTTTCCGGGATCGAGCCCTTCATCTATGACGATCCAACATTAAGGCCCATCATGGTAGGGGAACGGACGAACGTAATCGGTTCCCGAAAATTCAAGCGGCTGATTTCCGAAGGCAAAATAGAAGAAGCAGCTGAGATTGCAAGGTCCCAGGTTAAAAATGGCGCGCATGTCATCGATATCTGCCTGGCTGACCCGGACAGAGATGAGCTTCATGACATGGAAACATTTATTAAAGAAGTTGTTAAAAAAGTTAAAGCTCCGCTCGTTATAGACTCTACTGATGATGAAGTAATTGAAAAAGCACTGAGTTATTCCCAGGGTAAGGCAATTATCAATTCTATCAATCTAGAAGATGGCGAAGAACGATTCGAGTCTGTTGCTCGCCTTATTCACAAATATGGTGCTGCTGTTGTTGTTGGAACGATTGAAGAAGAGGGTATGGGTGTTTCCGCTGAAAGGAAATTGGAAATTGCTAAACGGTCATACGACTTGCTTGTCAATAAATATAAAGTACCGGCACAGGACTTGATTTTTGATCCGCTCGTTTTCCCTGTCGGCACCGGAGATGAACAATACATTGGCTCAGCAAAAGCAACCGTTGAAGGAATCAGGATGATCAAGGAAACTTTCCCGGAAACGCAAACAATCCTTGGAATTAGCAATGTTTCCTTCGGTCTGCCACCTGTTGGCCGCGAAGTATTGAATTCGGTATTTCTTTATCACTGCACCCAGGCAGGCCTCGATTACGCCATTGTGAATACGGAAAAGCTCGAGCGATTCGCTTCGATCAGTCCTGAAGAAGTTAAAATGGCTGAAGAGCTGTTATTCAATACAACAGATGAGACACTTGCGGAATTCACTGATTTTTACCGTGATAAAAAGAAAGAAACAAAAAGCACCCTGCCTGATATGACATTAGAAGAAAGACTGTCCTACTATGTAGTTGAAGGCACAAAAGAAGGCCTGCAGCCAGACCTGGATTTGGCACTGGACCTCTACCCTGCCCCACTGGATATCATTAACGGGCCATTGATGGATGGGATGAAGGAAGTTGGCAGACTGTTCAATGATAATCAGTTGATTGTGGCAGAAGTCCTTCAGAGTGCAGAAGTCATGAAGGCTGCCGTGTCCCATTTAGAGCCTCATATGGAGAAAAATGACACAACCGCTGCAAAGGGTAAGGTGCTTCTCGCCACTGTAAAAGGTGATGTACACGATATTGGGAAAAACCTGGTTGATATTATCCTGAGCAATAATGGCTATGATGTGGTCGACCTGGGAATAAAGGTGGCGCCAACTGCCCTCATTGAGGCGATCAAAAAAGAAAAACCGGATATCATTGGTCTCTCAGGCCTCCTTGTGAAATCTGCTCAGCAAATGGTGCTTACAGCTCATGATATGAAGCAAGCCGGGATTGACACTCCGATACTTGTGGGCGGTGCCGCTTTATCTAGAAAGTTCACAGATACAAAGATCGCCAAGGAGTATGACGGACTAGTATTGTATGCAAAAGATGCGATGAACGGCCTGTCGATCGCGAATCAGCTCCGGGAGCCGGACGGGTACGAACAATTTTTAACAGAACAAAAAGCTAAGCAGGAAGCCGCACTGAATAAGCAGGAATTTACGACAAACGGCCGAACTTCTGCCACAACCGTTTTGGAGCGTCCCAAAGTGACGGCAAAGGCACCGGTGTTCATACCTCAGGATACGAAAAGGCATATCGTTAAATCCTACTCACTGTCCCATATTGAGCCCTATATCAACCAGCAAATGCTTATGGGGCATCATCTTGGATTAAAGGGAAAGGTAGAAAATTTACTTGCTGAAGGTAATGATAAGGCAGTCAAGCTATATGAAGTCGTCCAAACCCTTTTAAAGGAAGCAAAGCAAATAATTGGATCAAACCGGCTGCCGTTTACCAGTTCTTCCCTGCCCAGTCAGATGGAAATAGGCTCTATATTTTTAACCCAGAACAACCGGATCAAATCCTGGAAACCTTTGATTTTCCACGCCAGGAGGTTGCTCCCGGCCTTTGCCTGGCAGATTACGTTCGATCCGTGGATGATTCTAATAAGGATTACATTGGTATGTTCGCTGTCACAGCAGGTGCAGGAATTCGCCAGGCTGCAGAACAACTAAAAAATGAAGGAAGATTCCTGGAAAGCCATGCCCTCCAGGCACTTGCCCTAGAAAGTGCAGAAGGATATGCCGAACTGATCCATCGCCAAATCCGCGACCGTTGGGGCTTCCCAGACACCCCGGATATGACAATGAAAGACCGCTTCGCCGCCAAGTATCAAGCCAGCGCTTCTCATTTGGATATCCTGCATGTCCCGATTTGGAAGATCAGCGTAAGCTCTTCAACTTAATTAAGCCAGAAGACATCGGAATCCATTTGACTGACGGAAGCATGATGGAACCGGAAGCATCTGTTACGGCTATTGTCTTCTCCCATCCAGAGGCCAGGTATTTTAACGTGTTGAAAAATTAGGAAATTGAACATTTCAGGCTTCTGACAGGTTTGGCATCAACCGGTGAGAAGCTGTCAAAAGAAAGAGGAAAGCAAGAGGGATTCCCCCCTCTTGCTTTTTCTTATGGCATTGCTTAATCCTCTTGTAAGTTTTTGAATGAGAGTCTCTAAACATTATTAAATGGATAATTAATCACTTAATGGTAAATATTATTCCCATGAAGAGATTCTGGAGGTTTTTTATGTACTATCAAAATAACATGGAGTTTGAAATCCGTAATGGCTTTTTGCCGAATATGTACAATTCAGACAGATTGAAGGTTTTAGAGGTTTCAGATAGCAGCGTCATCATAAAAATGAGCAACGCTGAGAATCGATGTGTATTTCCAGTTGATAATTTTGATTATTGGATCAAACGCGGGTTGTTGGTGAATGTAAATGAAAAGAGAAGGACGTCTTAAACAAAAACAGCGGCACAATTTTAGCCGCTGTTTTCTTTTGTAATGCTATTCATAAAAACAACCCTGATGCAATCATGGCTAATTTGAACGTTGAATGTGAACCTACCATAAAATCTGGTATTGGATAAGAGAATGGAATGAACCAGAAGAATGAAAAATAGATCAGCGGCAAAGTAATGACAATTATCTTAACCCAGTTGAATCTCCAGCTTCCATTCTTTTGATATTCCTTCAGCATTCTTGGTATTCCCAGATACATGCCAAGAGGAAAATACAATATAACAGCAAGGAAACTCCATGGATAGAGCCTAAAAGTCTCTTTTCCAATATTCTCAAAGCTTTGCTGAAGGTTTCCAATAACAATCAGCAAAATGATAAAACCTGCTGTATACAATAAATACTTTATTACTTTGATCTATTCTCCCTCCTTAACGCATTGTTCCAGCTAAACCTTTTAAATTCTTGATAAAGTTTATATGTTTCTCTAAAATCATCTTTCCGCTTCATTTCTTCCTTCTTTGTATTCCAGATATATTCTAAAGCTAAATAATTCAGATCCATATCGTTCGCCTCCCTTGTTCTTAGTTCAAGAATTAGGGAAATGAATAATGGAAATATTCACCATCAGATTGATTCTTTCTACGTCTTTTGGCGGAATTGCTTCAAGACCATTAAATGCCTTTTTTCATTTGTGCTTCGTATTCTTTCGATGTCCTCACTTCTACGGTCAAAGAACCTTTTCCTACTATTGCTTTCAGTAAAAGTGGTACGCCTGTCGTGTTCTCGAACCGGAAATCCTTGCCTCCATAGGAAACCGTTGCGTCTCTTCCTTCAGGAACATAGCCTACAGATAGGGAATGATGATGTTTCTCCACATAACCAACGCCAAGAACATCCACAGCATTATATAAAGTTGAAGAAGTCTGGCAGATGCCCCCTCCTATCCCCATGACCAGCTTTTTGTTGACAATTTCTTCAGCAGGCTGATATCCATGGGCTTCATCACTCGGCCCGACAGTTGTATTAAAGGAAAAAACATCCCCTAAGCCCAGGATGACATTGTTAATTGCTTCCGCTGACAGCTCAATGTTCTTTGTTCTGCCCGCTACCCCACCGTTAAAATAGGTTGTATACTTTCCTACAATAACCTCGCCGAGTTGGGCAGCATCATTAAATTCATATCCGCTTGCCGTTACATAAAGCGGAAGCTCTACGTTCCCCCCTTTTTCTGAAGCATGAAAGATGCTTTCAACCAGCTCCGCTTCCTCTAAAATAATTAAAGGACTACCTTTTATCACCTGGCCATCCGGTCCAAGTTTATCAGGAATCATCCGTTGATCGTAACCTGGTGTCGCCTCATTTCCGCGAGCCAATTCTTGAGCCCATTTTGCCAATTCAGCTTTAAACTTTTCGTTATCGCTTCCGTAACCCATTTTAACCGGTGTAAGGGACCTGATCACTTCCTGAGTGGTAGGCTCAATTACATTCACTACTATTGGTTGAGCCTTTTCTTCTTCTTGCTCAGCTGTCTCCTTTTCTTTTTCTCCATCTTCACTTACTGCCTTGTCATCCTGTTCAATCACCTTTTCTTCTGTTCCAGCTTTCTCTGCAATTGGTTGTGAACAGCCAGCTAATCCAATGAATGATGCAAAAATCAAAAAACAAATGACCTTCAAATTTCTCCCCATGTTTCCCCTATCGTTTCTATTTATATTTAAAACCAGCATTCTATTATATTCAGGAATACTTTTCCATATTTCCTAAAAAGTTCACTCCCTATAAAAAAATCGCTTTAGACTTCACATATTAAGAAAAAAAAGATAAAATACATATAAACCAATAAGAAAGGTCGGATTTAACATGCCTACTGAGATTCGCTCAATTCCTCGGCCCCTGGTAAGAACAAATCAGTGGTTCATTGTCATTAGTGTTTTAAGCACCTGCTTAACAGGTATTGAATGGATATTGACTTTGCCACTGCTCGCAGGAATTTCAGGACTGCTGTTCGAATACAATCCGGTAATGCGAATCGCCAGACGTTTTCTGCGAAAACAACCGTCAGATTATATTCCGGAAGACTGGGAACAACAGCAGTTCAATCAAAAAATCGCTGTTTTCTGCTTAGCAGGCGGACTCATTTCCTATGCCAGCGGTTCAACAACGCTGGGACATGTATTTACCGTGATGGTAGCGTTAGCCGCTTTTATTGCAATCTTGGGATTTTGCATAGGCTGCTTCATCCGTTTTCAATTGTCTAAGTATAAGCCAAAGAAACATGCAACTAATTCTTAAGAGGGACCCGTTATTTTACTATCGGGTCTCTTCTTTTTTGACATCCCCATCATTTTTTCGTTGAATTGCTGGGAGTGACCCTTTTGGGATACTGAGTGTATTCCAACTCATTTACCGCACCCCCTAATTTAATATTCCTCCAAAAAGAATGGATTCCTTCTGCTGTTTTCCATAATCAGGATAAAAAATCTTTTAAAGTTGATGAGAACAATCTGATAAATGGTATTTCATCATTAAAATGGCAAAAATAAAAGTGATATTCCTAATAAGGAACCTCACTCATTTTTATACAACCTCTGCCAAGTTCCCGTTAAAACGACGTTTTTGAATAAAGATCAATCTTAGTGACAAGGATATGCCTGCTGCAAGCAATCCGATGGTCAGCCCCACCCAATATCCCGAAGCGCCAAGTCCGGTATAATGCGCGAGCAGATAGCCGACTGGCAGGCAGATGAGCCAGTATGCTATCAAGGTGATAACAAATGATATATTTACATCTCTATACCCGCGCAATGCTGCGAGCGCAGTGGCCTGGATTGCGTCGGATATCATGAAAAACAAGGCATAAATCAAAAATTGTCCAGTTAAAGCGATGACTGCTGGTTCATTTGAATAAAACCCTGCTACATCATAACGGAACAGCACGACCAGCAATCCGGCTCCAACAGCAATAATGGCTCCAAGATAAATCCCCATCCAGCTATAGGCTTTGGCATCATTATAACGGCCCGCACCGACTTCAAAGCCTACCAAAACAGTCTGCGCCATCGAGATGCTCATCGGAATCATATATAGGAAGGATACAATATTTAAAGCTGATTGATAGGCAGCAATCGTCGTGATATTGAATTTACTGATCAAAATCGTGACAACAGCAAACATGCTTGTTTCAAAAAAGATCGATAAGCCCATTGGGACACCGATTTTGAGGATTTCCTTCACTTTCTCACCGGAAAATTCCTTGAAGTATTTCAATCCGACAAAATCCGAGAATGGCTTTTGCTTGATAATGACTGCTGCTGTCATGCCCGCAATCACAAAATAAGTAATCGAGGTGGCATACCCAGCTCCGGCTCCTCCCAATTCAGGAAAACCCCAATGGCCGAAAATCAGGACATAGTTCAAGAAGAAGTTGATTGGTAACGACATCAGGAGGATATACATAACCACTCTAGTTTTTCCGAGTGCGTAAATGAATGACCTTAATACGTTAAAAATAAACAAAGGGATGATTCCAAATGCCAATCCTGCCAGATAACGATAGGCAGTGTCATGCACACTATCAGGCAGATTCATCGCTGTTAAAATGGGATTGAGCAGAAAAATACCTAAAATGATGATAATTACTGCAATTATTAATGCCAGATAAATTCCGTGAGTGAGGATCGATGATACTTCTTTCCCCTTCTTTTCACCAAAGCGCTGGGCTGCAATTGGCGAAACAGCAAGGAGTATCCCGCTGAGTCCGGTGAAGACCGGGCTCCAAATCGATGACCCGATGGCAACACCAGCAAGGTCCGAAGAACTATATTTTCCTGACATGATGGTATTGAAAAAGACCATTGAAAACATCCCTAATTGTGTAATCAAGATAGGGATCAGCATGACAAAAATCTGTTTTATTTTTTCCTTTGTCGAAAAAGTCTGGTACAATCTGTGTACTCCTTGAATATATTAATTATATAATTATAACAAAATATCTTTCCGGAAACCGAAGATTTTTTCCGGTCTAAAA
>NZ_BAUW01000007.1 GCF_000517385.1 Mesobacillus boroniphilus JCM 21738
CGCTGAAAAGCTGTCAAAATACATGCAGTTTCATAAAAATTACTAAGTCATTCCGTAGCTATGTTGATTGCGAAACTAGAGAGCAGTTACCTGTTCAAGAAAACCAAGCAGGCTCTGAAATGTAGTAACCATACGCTTGTCATAACCAAATAACATTCTGATACCAAAAAGCCACGAACCTTGAGTCCATGGCTTTATGTCTTATGCTATATTCATATTTTCCTTGTAACCAGGCTCACAGTTGATGCACACAGCTTCGTCGTAATCATCAGTGTTTACGTCCTCTGGATTGTACTCGATCCCACATAATGGGCACTCTACCATTTCTTCCTCAATATATTCCGCTACATTTGAAATAGAATCATTGACCTTGAGCTCTCCCACCCAAACACCGTTGATGCTCGACATTTCTTTTTCAATATATTCATTCGCTGCTTCTTCTGTTTCCCATACACCATGGTCCCACAGCATTTCGTCAGCGTCACCTGAATTGATCATTAATCCGTATACTACTTTCATGATTGCCACCCCTTTTCGTATTGGGAAGTTTGTTTTATATACATAGCCACTATTCTAATTTTTGAAACCCCCACTATCTGGGAAGTGAAACTTTATAAATTTTATTTCGTATATATTATATGAATTGCTCAGAGCCGATTTTTCAAATATAATTGAGCAATGATCGAAAAGAGGTGATGGCATGCTATTGGAAATTTATGCTCAGTCCGTTGATGCAACGGCCGTTTACAGCGCTTATTTGACTTTGCTCATCAGCATGTCGATGTCCGTATTCTGGGTATTGCGTGACACCTCTATTATCGATTCATGTTTACTGCGGATCAGGCTGAAGCCATCCACTTCTGAAACAGCTTTTAAAAATAAAGCTGAACTTGGGTTGAAGTTTCACCTGCAATTTCTTAAGCGAATTAAAATTAAAATTGATCCGGGCGATGAGGACAGCCATTTTCTCCTTTAGTTAATAACTAGATTTAAATAGGAGGAGAAAAATGAAAAAACTTTTCACCATGATTATTGTTCTACTTATACCAGCACTATTAACTGGCTGCCAGGCGTTGACAAGCGAGGGATCGTTCTTCCAGTCAACATTCATCAACCCCTTCACCTGGCTCATCAAGCTATTTGCCGGCATCACTGGCGAAAGTTACGGTCTGGCGATCATTTTGATTACAGTGCTCATCAGGCTGGTGTTAATGCCCTTAATGTTAAAACAATATAAATACCAGCAGAACATGAAAGAAAAGATGGAAGTCCTCAAACCTGAAATGGATGAAATTCAAAAACAGCTTAAAGGGACTAAAGATCCTGCTGAGCAAAGAAAATTACAGCAGGAAATGATGGGGCTCTATCAGAAGCATGGGGTAAATCCCCTCTCTGTTGGCTGTCTGCCGATGCTGGTCCAGATGCCAATTTTGATGGGCCTTTATTATGCGATTAGCGGTTCTGCCGAAATCGCGAGCCACTCCTTCCTCTGGTTCAATCTGGGACATTCTGATATTTGGATCACGCAGCTGCCGGGCTGATTTACTACCTGCAGTTTAAGGTCTCGATGTCCAATGTAACGGAGGAGCAGAAAAAGCAGATGAAATTTATGGGGCTGCTGTCACCCGTTATGATTGTGATGTTTTCATTAAATGCTCCGTCTGCCCTTCCCCTATACTGGACAGTCGGCGGGATGTTCTTGATTATACAAACATTACTGGCTAGAAGGTCTATGCGCAAAAAGAAGATCCAATCAGGGTTGAGAACCAAGTTTAATATACTAATGCCTGGGAAATGCAGCTTCCCAGGCTTTTTAATATAATTAGAAAGAAAAAAAATTACACCTCGAGAATTGTTCAGCTCCAGCGCTTGTCAAGGCTGAACAAGGCGCTTACGGTTTTCCAAGTGGAATTATATGGTTGACACCCAACTTTTCATCAAGTTATACTTTGAATTAATGATATCTGAAGGGAATGGTAAAGAGCCGATGAAATACTAATCTTATTTTCTGCCCGATTTTTCTAATATGAAAAAACGTGTTGCCCGAAAATAGGATTAGTCTGCTCTTTTAGCTATTCCCAGTCGATTTATAACCTGATCAAAGCATGTTGCCTTTTGGCGTAACAATGCTTGTTTTGTGACGTTTGAATCTATTGTGAGTGTAGTGCAGAACCTTCCGGGTGACACCTGGGAGGTTTTTTGATGGATAAAATACTCACCTTCATTCAATAGTTACAAAACGAAAGGTGGAATTTTTTATGACAATCATGAAAATAAGAGGAATTCAGAAGAGCTTTAATGAAAAGCTCATATTACAAAATGCGGAATTTGATATAAAACAATACAGCCGTATTGGACTGGTAGGCAATAATGGCGCCGGCAAGACTACATTGGCGAATATTATATATGGGAGTATCATCCTGATAAAGGAATAATCGACACTTTTAAAAGCAGCTTGAACATTGGCTACCTTAAACAATCCACGGAATATTCCATACATGACTTTGATGACACCAATTCTCTTGCTGAAAACGGGCTCTTTCAGCTTTCAAGTCAGTTAGGTCTTAACAAGGATATTGATTGGGCTGATTCTGATTGGAGTAAGTTAAGCGGCGGTGAAAAATTGAAAATTTCACTTGCAAATATATGGGCAAGCAAGCCTGAACTTCTCATATTAGATGAACCAACAAACCATCTGGACCTGCAAGGATTTGAATGGCTGATTGACGAATTGAAAACTTTTAAAGGCGCCGTAATCATTATTTCCCATGATCGATATTTCCTCGACCGGACCGTGGCAGAAATTATCGAAATCGAGGATGGGTCAACAAAGCTATACAAAGGTAACTACTCTTCTTACCGTCAGGAAAAAGAAAGTTTATATGAAATTCAGCTTCATCAATACGAAATACAGCAAAAACACAAACAACAAATTGAACAGCAAATGGCTAATCTTAAAAACTGGTCTGAAAAAGCCCATCGGGATTCGACGAAACAAGGTTCGGCCTCTGAAAGAAGACAAATAGGATTCAAGGAATACCATCGTGTAAAAGCAAAGAAGATGGATAATCAAATAAAGTCGAAGATGAAACGGCTGAATCAGGAACTTGAAAAGAATGAGGTTACAGCGCCCAAGGAGGAAGCCAAGGTCCGTTTCGAGTTTCAGGATAGGCGAAAGAAAGGAAAACGCATTTTAGAAGCCCGAGAGCTTTCTAAATCCTTCGGCAGCCGCTGTTTGTTTAAAGAGAGCCATTTTTATATGAATCACGGAGAGAGGATGGCGCTGTTAGGGCCAAACGGCAGCGGTAAAACTACTCTGATTAAAATATTGCTTGGAGAAGAAACAGCTACATCAGGTGACGTTTGGATTAGTGAGTCGATAAGGATTGGATACCTCAGCCAGGATGTATCAGACCTCCCTCCCGTTAAAACGGCACTGGAATATACGGGACTTACAGACAGAGAATCAATCGGCAGAGCGAGGACTATTTTTGCTAATATCGGGCTCCCGGAAGAAAAGCTAAAAATCCCAATCATCCACCTGAGCCTTGGAGAGAGGACGAGAGTGAAGTTAGTGATGATGCTCCTGACAGAAATCGATTTGCTGATTCTAGACGAACCGACCAACCATCTCGACTTGGCCAGCAGGGAAAGTCTCGAAAAAACTTTATTAAATTTCCAGGGTTCTATAATGGTCGTCTCACATGATGTTTATTTTCAGGAAAAAATCAGCAATAAACTTCTATTGATTGAAAACGGAAAGATTAGCAGAAAAGAGTATGGCATGAAGGAATTCAACAACCATGACTCTTCTCCGATTGCAGGCAGCAAGGAAAAAGAAGAACAATTGATGGTCCTCCAAAATGAAATCAACGCCATTATTGGCAGACTGTCTTTCATGGCTAAGGGTGAGCCGGGATATGAGCAACTTGACAAGGACCTTGCAGAGCTATTAAGAAGGAAAAGAAATCTATCATAATCTTTATTCATATAGAAATAAAAACTGGCCCTGCAGATGTTAGATTGTGTGTCTAACATCTGGGGTACAGTTTCACATTCTTACAATAATCTTCCAATAACTAGCCCGGCGGCTGCACTTAAGATGCCGCCGACATATGTACTTACTACATACACCACCAAAGCTTTGTCTTCTTTGCTGTTGATTAGCTTGACCAAGTCAACATTCAGTGTGGAAAAAGTGGTGAATGCCCCCATGAAGCCTGTGGCAGTAAAAAGATATAAGGCCCCCTGAATTCCTTGACCAACTATCCACCCAAGCAGAAAAGACCCAAGGATGTTCACAGTGAGTGTAGCGACAGGCAGAACCGATTGTGGCATTAACTTTTGGACACCGAACCTTGAGAGGCTCCAGCCATTCCACCTAAAGCAACCAGAACAAACCCAATCATTTTCCCGCCTCCCTGCCAAGTCCTCCGCCAAGCTTATAACCTGCCGCTGCAAGGATCAACCCGCCAACCGCACTAAGAAGCACATAGAATATTGCCATCCCTATACTGCCGTTCTCTATCATTACCAGAGTTTCAAGGCTGAAGGTCGAGAATGTTGTGAATGATCCTATTAGACCCGTACCAATGGTTGCCGACAATACAGGATTCAGTTTTCTTCTTGCTATGATGCGGGCCGTGAACCACCCTAAGAACAAAGAGCCTGTATAATTGGCAATTAATGTACCCATGGGAAATCCGTTATTAAATAATTCGCTTGTGCTAAGACTGACCAAGTACCGCAAGAGGCTGCCTAACATTCCCCCAAGCCCTACTCCTAGATATACCAATGAAATAACCTTCCTTTTGCACTGCTATTTTCGGTTCAATTTTTCTTGTAATCCTGTCTTAATCTGTGGCCACTCTTCTTTAAGAATGCTAAAGACGACGGTGTCCCTGACATAACCGTCAGCGATAATTCGATGTTTTCGCAACACCCCTTCTTTTTGGGCACCGAGTCGAGCAATAGCATTTTTCGAGCGTACATTCCTGTAATCTGTACAAAATTGCACTCTGTTTACTTCCATTTTTTCAAAAGCATGTTGGAGCATGAGCAATTTTGTTTCTGTATTCACACTTGTTCTCCAGTAATCTGGACTGTACCATGTCCAGCCAATCTCAAGTGATTTATGTGCTTCTGAAATATCAAGATATCTTGAACTGCCAACTATTTTATCTGATTTATTATCGAGAACGATAAATGGTATTTGTGTTCCTTTCTCTCTCTCAACCATTGCCGCTTCAATAACCTTTTTCATGTCTTCTTTGCTTCTGACCTTCGAGGATGTAAATTCCCATATAGACTGGTTTTGCCCGGCTTCCCACAAACCATCAAGCTGACTGGTTTCCATCGGCAAAAGCTTTACAGTTTTACCTTCTAAAGTTACTTTTTTGTCCATCTTCCCAACTCCCAATTGGTTTTATATTCCTTTATAATACCACTGGGGAAGATAGTCTGGGAATTCCTTAAAAAGGATCCCAAACGAAAGGCTGCCCGGTCACCCGGACAGCCTGCGCACTTATTTTACCTCTTCAAAATATTCTTTGTAATAGCCGCCAACCTTGCCGGAATTATCAACAATGAAATAAAATTCCTCGGTTTCATTTTTCACTTCATACACCTTGCCAGTTGTCAGCTTATTATTTACAATGTATTTTTTTGCATTTGTGTGAACGCACTTAAGAGTCTTAATCGTTTCGCGTTCGTGCCAGTTCGTGTGGATCATCTTCTGCACTTCCTTTATATGAGTATCATACTCTATAGTATAAAGAAAAGATGACACAATAGGCAATAGTTAGCTGGCATTCGCTTCCTCGCCGGCTATTTTCAGACCACGGACTTCTGATTGATCAAACGTCATTGTTTCGCCAGTAATGACATTCTCCAAAGTTATATAACAAACATCACAGATTACATCTTTGCGAATATATTGTAAAAAAGAAAAAACGTTCATTTTTGTAAATCAATTCATAAAAACCTGTTTTAGAAAAACCATTCATGTTAACCCCTCTTTCCAGGATATTTTCATCTTGGTGTTTGGCTGTGTAATTCTATACCACAATCAAGACTTGTATTAAACCTCCCGGAGCTAAAGGTAAATTTTCCCTATAAACTGTTGATTGGAGCAATTAGTTCTTTTCCTTCATTTTTGGCCGAATTAATTTCGGTTGAAACTTGGTAAGCATCCATTGCTTCGGCATCGAATGGAACCAGCAGCTTTTTAAGATTTTGAGTTTGGTCCATAGAACGGTCAAGCCATATATCAAGCTTGTCTTCCGGAAGAATCACTGGCATTCTGTCATGAATCTTTTCGGTGATCTTATTCGGACTAGTGGTGATAATCGAGCAGGAAGTAATCTCCTTCCCATCCTTATTCCAATTTTCCCAAAGCCCAGCTAATGCAAAAGGCTTTCTATTTTTCATACCGAATCGGTAGGGCTGTTTTCGTTTTCCTTCTTTTTTCCATTCGTAAAATCCATCAGTAAGGATCAGGCAGCGCCTTTGTTTAAAAGCATGCTTGAAACTCGCTTTTTCATCAACTGTCTCCGCGCGAGCATTAATCATTCTGTAGCCGATTTTTTCGTCATCCGCCCAGAAAGGAATCAATCCCCACCTCATTCTTGTCCCTATCCTGCCTTCCCCATTATCAATCACTGTCAAAATGTCCTGTCCAGGAGCTATATTGTACCTAGCATCAAGTTCATCCCGGAAGTCGAACTGAAATTGTTCCTTCAATGAACCTATATCCTCAAATAATGAAAACCTTCCACACATTTTCTACCCTCCAACCGATGTTTTTTACTATAATTCCCGTCCTTTTCAGGAAGTAACATCTTCTGTCGTAAAAAAATAAGCCATGCTTCTTTGAGCCTGACTTATCTATATTTTTTCAGCATTCAGATTCTTTTTCATTTTTACCCTAAGTGCAATATTCGCTGCTACCAGGAATGGAATGATTGATGAAATTGTAAATCCAAGTGCATAACCTGATATACTTTCATTCAAAACTCTATCATTAATGCTAAAACCTAGAAATGTTATACCGATGCCATCCCCATCCACATGGTCAATGACCGACCAAAGCTCAATCCCTTTAATAAGGAATAAAACACTTATGATCGACAGCAATAAAACCCATAGCCATCTCATACGACCATACCTCCAAAATCCCTAAACCCTTATACAAGTTCAGGTGTATACACTATATTATAGGGAGTTATGGTATTAATTAATATAAAGCCGGCACAGTTGTAACAAAATGTTCAAAATGTTGTTCTTATTTTCGTCAATAAGGTGCTAATTGTTTGCAAAATTAAAAACACTCAAAAAGAAAATTTGTTCTTCATCAATCTATCCAGCTGCAGAAATGCATTTTTCACAGCTGCTTTTGGAAATTCTTGATAACGGTCCCCAATGCTCACCTCAAAATAAGATGAAGATTCCCCAGTTGCCTTCAGGTGATTAATGATTCCCACTCCTGTTTCGCGTATCACTTCTGCCAAAATTGGTTCTATCTCCTCTTTAGAATGAGGAAAATGGACATGAAACATGTTTGAAACAGGAATTTTTGGCAGCGTGGTTACATTGTGACAAGAATTATAAAAACCTGCAAGCTCCTTTGCATTTTCATAATACTCCGTCATTTTGTGTAATCTCTGATCGAAATAATAGTCTGCTGAAATAATATATGGGTACAAGCTAATCAAATCGCCGCCATATCTTCTTTTCCAGACCTTTGATTTACCAATGAACTTATCCTCGCCCGCCAGGATTGCACCGGCAACCCCTCCGATTCCCTTGTAAAAAGAGAGATAGACACTGTCAAAAAGTTCGCACACTTCAGTTACTGTCTTCTCATAATAGGGCAGCACTTCCAGGAGTCTGGCTCCATCAAGGTGAAGCTTGATGCCATTCTTTCGGCAATATCTTGAAATTCCTACTAGAGTTTCATAGCCAGGCAGTTGTCCGCCTATTTCCCTTTGCGGCAATTCCAGCAAAAGGCAAGCAACATCCTCATCCATGGATACAACGTCATCAAGCTCGATAACACGTGTTTCGTCTGCAAGCAAAATTGTCTTGATATTATGTAATTCCTTTAGTCCATCCTCTTCATGAATTTCAAGGTGACTTAACGGATGGTAGGCTACTTTTTGCAATCCTATTTCTTCACACCAAATACGCAATGCGATTTGCTGGGCCATCGTTCCGCTCGGAAAGAAAACTGCCTTCTCCTTGCCCAGGAAAGCTGCGATTTTATCCTGAAACTCTTCGATTACCTTTCCAGTTCCGTAAATATCACTATCAAGCTGTCCGTCGATATTTTCAAATGCATCCTTTAGTACTTGAACGTTTCGTCTGCCATTTCCTGGCAATTGGTATGTCGATTTATTAAAAGCATCCTGTAATTCATTAGTCATTGTTTATTCTCCTGTTCAGGTTATTAACCCGCCCCATCATAATCATATTATAATACTTTCCGTCAGAAAGCAGCTTGTCATCCTTCAGGATACCCTCGACATCAAATCCAAGCTTTTGATAAAGTCTCAGAGCATTTTCATTGGACTCCATCACATTGAGAGTCATTTTTCTAAACCCGTTCTCGCCTGCCAAGGAAATCGACTCCTGCAACAGGTTTTTGCCGACCCCATAGCCCCAGAATTCTTTCAAAACACCTACGCCGAGTTCCACCTTGTGCCTAAACCTTTTCAGATCATTACCAGCACATCTTGAAAACCCAATTAGCCTTCCATTCGTTTCAGCTACCAAAAATATGTTTCTAGCACTCTCACTGTCTGCTTTTATAATAGATTGTAAGCCCTGCGGATCAATGAATGCCTCTCCTGGTTCCCTGTCAAGATTTTCCGTTTCACCATCGATTTGCAGTCTTAAATCAGACAATGCTGCTGCTTCCGCTTCTACTGCTGATCGGAATTCCATCCTCTCTTTTATACATTCTTGAGCTCTTCGACTACTTCCATCGCCTGTTCTCTTAGCTTGAACTTTTGAATTTTTCCTGAAGCGGTCATTGGATAGCTTTCGGTGAATTCTATATATCTCGGAATTTTGTGCTTCGAAATTTTGCCTTTGCAATATTCTTTGATTTCTTCAGCTGTGGCTGATTCTCCATCTTTTAAAATGATCCATGCCATGACTTCCTCACCATATACACTGTCAGGGATTCCTACGACCTGCACATCAAGGACTTTTGGATGTCTGTAAAGGTATTCTTCGATTTCGCGTGGATAGATATTTTCCCCGCCTCTGATGATCATATCCTTTAGTCTGCCGGTTACACGGCAATAGCCATTTTCATCCATTACTGCCAGGTCTCCTGTGTGGAGCCAACCTTCCGCATCAATCGCTTCCCTCGTTGCGTCAGGATTTTTATAATATCCGTCCATGACATGGTAGCCACGTGTGCATAGTTCCCCCTGAACTCCCCTTGGAACTTCCTCCATCGTGCCTGGCTTGACGATTTTCACCTCGACCTCAGGCAGGGCTTTTCCAACAGTTTCAACCCTCAATTCTAGTGGATCATTCGTCCTTGTCTGCGTTATAACAGGAGAAGATTCGGTTTGACCGTAGGCAATTGTTATTTCCGTGGCTCCCATTTTTTCATTTACAGCTTTCATCACTTCAATCGGACAATTGGATCCAGCCATGATACCTGTTCTTAAGGAAGACAGGTCATATTTTTCAAACTCTGGATCATTCAGCTCGGCGATGAACATGGTTGGAACACCGTGAAGCGCTGTACATTTTTCTTTTTCAACAGTCTCAAGAACTGCTTTTGGACTGAATTCCTGTACCGGAACCATTGTTGCGCCCACTGTTGCACAAGCCAGCGTACCCATGACACAACCGAAGCAATGGAAAAATGGCACCGGAATACAAAGTCTATCCTGATCCGTAAGTTTCATTGCATTTGCAACATTAAACGCGTTATTGACAATATTGCTGTGAGTCAGCATTACACCCTTTGGAAAACCAGTCGTACCTGAAGTATACTGCATATTGATGACTTCACTCTGCTTCAGGGTTGCCATTTGCTTGTCGAGTTCTTCCTCTGTCACACCATCGGCCATATCCAGGATATCCTGCCAGCTGTATGTCCCCGGGAAACGCTTTTCTCCCATTACAATGACATTTTTTAAATAAGGCAGAGTGCTGCTTTCCAGCTTGCCTGGTTCACTCGTTTTTAGCTCTGGAACAATTTCGTACACCATGTCAATATAAGAAGCGTCTTTATATTGTTCCATCAATATAATTGTCGTGGAATCTGACTGTTTTAGAAGATATTCCAATTCAGCAGTCCGATAATTTGTGTTGACAGTAACAAGAACTGCACCCATCTTTCCGGTTGCAAACTGGGATACCACCCATTCCGGGGTATTAGAAGACCAGGCAGCAATATGCTCACCTTTTTTCACTCCCAGTTTCATCAATCCTCTGGCAGCTTTGCGGCATAACATATTGAACTCTTTGTAATTCATCCTCAGGTTACGGTCAGCATAAACAACCGCTTCATGTTCTGGGTACTTTTTGGCTTGAACCTCCAATAATTCACCTACAGTATATGGCAGCAAGTTCTCCAATCTTTTAACCTCCTAAATAAGTTAAATATGTAAGCGTTTAACTATAACTATATCATCTTAGTTTGAATATTCAATATTTTTGGAATGTATTCCTCCCTTTTTCCTAAAATAAAAAAAAACAGGGAAAATTCCCTGCTTCATCATTATTTATCGTGCCACATATAAGTTTTTCCAGTTTCCTTTGACACTATCGATATACCTATAGAAGAGCCATGTCCTGCAGCAATGACAGATTGACTCGAGAGACCCGCTAACAAGCTAGTGATATAAAGGTTAGGGAGTTTTGTAGTTCCATCCTGATCAATGCCCAATACCTTTTTAATTTTCCCGCTTGGTACCTTCTCATTTACTGCCAGCTCGAACCCAAGGCTTTCAAGCAATGAAGTTTGAAGATTCGTGGCAATAACCAAATGCTTTGAAACAATCTCTTTGCCGTCAGTCAAAATAACCGAATAGACGTCATCATTCTTTTTGACAGTTTCCACTGCCCCCTCAATCCATTCAGTGCCAGCAGCGATAGCCTGGTCTTTAATGGTGTCGAGGAGTTCTAAACCGGTGATTTCTTTGATTCCTGGATAATTAAAAAGTTTCGAAACTTGTTTGATCTGGGATTTCCCTGAATCGATGACTGCAGTTTTCAGCCCGCCCTGGGCAGTGTAGATTGCCGCCGATCCACCTGAAATCCCTCCTCCAACCACTAATACATCTAGCATTTAATACTCCTCCTGATTCAACTGTTACCAAAGTATGTAACCTCCCTTTCATTAAAAAGGGAGGGAAATCACTATCAAAATAATTTAGAAATCAAATAAATGACTCCTGCCAGGAGCCATACGTACGTGGCCGGTCATATAGGGGGAAAGCCGGAAAACTTTCCTTTTCCCTCTTCACCTGTACGATTTGGTCCAATGCCTCAGGACCCGCCTGCACAATGTTTGTTTTCCTTATTCTCTTCCAAATTCTCACCTCACAAGCATATACGAGCACATCAGTAATGATAAAAAGAGGAAAGCACTGCTCTCCTCTATTTTTATTTTTAATGAGTGTGGTGAACAGCGCAGCGGTTAGGGCCGATTTCAAGCTCCATCGCTTCTTCTGCTGTCACTTCTTTTACACCCCGGTTGATCGCAACAATATCTTCAAAATTCGGTGGTGTTTCGCTGGATGCTGATTGTGCTACATGGTCGACAAACTCTTCAACTGTTTTGCCTTCCATGATTTCATTTTGCTTACGGATCAAACCTAATTGGCTTCCAATGAAACCTTCTGCATTTACTTCGTCATCAAATGCAGCATAGTGACCAGGCAATACAATAACGTCATCCGCAATTTGAGATACTTTGCTGTAGACTGTTTCATAAAGATCTTTTGCCCACTCAACAGCTTTTCCGCCTAAATCAGGACGGCCTAGACCATTAACAAAAATAGTGTCTCCTGAGAATAAAAGTTTATTATTAACAAAGAACGAAACACTTCCAGGAGTATGACCTGGCGTCTTAACAGCCAATACTTCGAGTGTGATATTCTCAAATTCAATTTTATCATGCTGCTCCAGCGCTTCAAAGTCAAAGACTGCGCCTTCACTCTTCATCAAATAATATTTTGCACCAGTGTTATCAGCTAGCTGCTTGCCTCCTGATAAGTGGTCAGCATGCAAATGTGAATCCACTATATGAGTGATTTTTACATTTTCCTTTTCAGCAATTGCAGTGTAACGGTTTGTAAACTTGATGGGTCCACTACAAGTGCCTCGTTTTCGGATAAGACCATATAAGATAGGCAGCCTTTGCCGACACGGATAAATTGAAGGACCTTAATTTTGTCATCTTTATATACTTCAACTGGATATAAGTATTCGCTCCATGACTTCATGCCGCCTGAAAGGTAAGAAACTTCAAATCCAGCATCAGCAAGCATTTCAGCCACCATTACTGAAGAGCCTTCTTTAGCACAAATCACTACGATGTCTTTATCCTTTGGAAGCTGATCAACAACTTCATCTACACCATCGATTAAGTCGAAGTAAGGGATATTGAGGTATTCAATATTTTCTCCTTCAACCTTCCAGTCTTCAAAGTCCTTTACATTTCTTACATCAAAAATGAAAAACTCTTTCTTGTTTACTACCCATTCATTCAATTTTTCAGCATTGATAGCCTGCATTCCCATAATAATTCCTCCCATGTAAAAAATTGATAAAGTCGAGTATCAAATCCCCGCCTAATACCCTTATGGGTATATATTATAATTTCGAATAATAAAATGCAAGCTTTTTTTGTTTAATAATGTGACTATGGTGTTTTGTTCGTTCGCTGTCTTACAAAACAAGAAAATATTTCTAAAAAAAATTGTTCATAATGGGTTTTCAAATCCTAAATAAACCTTTACAATGAATGAAACTATACAATATAGTTTGAAAATTCAATCCATTCTTACCGAGGAGGAATGCAAATGAAAATTATGAGCAATGAACAGTTGGTGGTCTCGTATCGTGATGCATTAAAGTCGGAAAGTGATAAAGAATGGGCAAAAGTTTTGAAAACAGAAATATCCAAAAGAGGACTAAGGCCGTTTAAAAACCGTTAAAGCGAAACATTTTGTACACCAGTGACAAAGCCGCTTGCTGCCATATAGGCAGTTGAGCGGTTTTTTGTTTCTTTGATAAACGTAAAACTAGCATTTGCACGGTTATCCGGGGAGAAAGCAAGCTCCTTTCCTTCACATTACACGGTGAAAATAAGCTGCGTTGGTGCCACATTACACTGTGAAAAGTCAAGATCCTTTGCTTCCATAATATATTGATGAAAGTTAACAAAAAATTCACATATCTGATTGTGAGTATAGCTTAAAATTAGCTTATAGAGAGGAAGTGGACCATGCTACTAAAAGCACGCACTGAACCAATGGAATTAATCGTATTACGGCATTTAAACAGACGAATGGAGTTATCTTCGCAGGATAAGTTCCAGCTATGGACTATGGAGAAGGGGTTTACCGGAGAAGTGTTATTCGACCAGTTGACCGAAACCATCGCGGAAGAAAGGTATATCATCGATGATCTCCTGCTTAAAGTGAACAATTCATTTTTCCAGCTTGATAAAGTAATCATTTCGCAGGATGGAGTATATCTTATCGATATTAAATATCACGAAGGTGATTACTATCTGGAAGGGGATAAATTATATTCCGTCCGCAGTAATCGAGAATACAAAAACCCCATCATTCAGTTGACTCGGAGTGAGACTCTTTTCCGCCAGCTGCTACAAAACCTCAAGATGAATCACCTAGTCCGTGCCTCCGTCATATTCAACAATCCTGAGTTCACCTTATACCATGCCCCAATGGATCAACCACTCATTCTGCCAACACAAATAAATCGATTCCTAAAAGAGTTAAACAGTACCCCCTCTAAATTGGATGAAAGCCACAAGAAACTAGCCCAAGCATTGCTTTCCCTGCATCAGGTGAAGAATCCATTCGCCACTCTGCCTGATTATCAATATGAACGACTGGAAAAAGGGATGCTTTGCTGGAAATGCGGGTCTCTGAATACCGAAATCAGTGTTTACGACCTAGTTTGCGGAAAGTGCGGTACACGTGAAAGAATTGAAAAGGCAATCGTACGGCATATAGAAGAAATCAAGGTGCTGTTTCCTGAAAAGAAAATCACCACGCAAACCGTCTATGAGTGGTGTAATGGGAAAGTTAGTAGGAGAACGTTTTTGAGAGTGTTGAAGAAGAACTATAGAGCAGTTGGAATGACTAAGGATTCCTATTTTGAGTGAATTAAGAAAGGGTCTGGATCAGGGAGCGATTCTTAACAGATTTGAGGAAATAATAATAAATTCTTGACAGCTTTGGACGCTGGACCCTGAAACCTGTCACAATAATCATGTTTTCTTGACAGCTTTGGCCCTACACCCTGAAACCTGTCACAATAATCACGTTTTCTTGACAGCTTTGGTATTTCATAGAGTTCAACCGCAAAAAAGCACTGCCAATAAAATCCCCGGCAGTGCTTCTAATAGTTATCCCTGTAACAACAGTGATTCTGGGTCTTCCATCAGTTCCTTAATGCGCTTTAAGAAGGTGACGGCTTCTTTGCCATCAACAATCCTATGGTCATAAGATAATGCGATGTACATCATCGGCCTGTTTTCCATTCGTTCTTTATCGATCGCAACGGGGCGCAGCTGGATTGTGTGCATTCCGAGTATCCCTACTTGCGGACCATTGATGATCGGTGTTGATAGCAATGATCCAAATACGCCTCCATTTGTAATCGTAAAGCTTCCTCCCTGTAGATCCTTCAAGGAAAGTTTATTTGTGCGAGCCTTTTCAGCTAGTTCGTTAATATCATTTTCAATCTCGGCAAAGTTTTTCCTGTCTGCGTCCCTAATGACTGGGACAACAAGTCCTTCATCTGCTGCGACCGCGACTCCAATGTCATAGAACTTTTTGAGGACGACTTCGTCTCCCTGGATTTCAGCATTCAAGTACGGAGTCTTTTTCAATGCGGCTACAACTGCTTTTGTAAAAAATGACATGAACCCTAAGCGAACATCATTCTCCTCATAGAAACGGTCCTTCCATTTCTTTCTTAGCTCCATAACAGCCGTCATATCGATCTCATTGAAGGTCGTAAGCATTGCTGCTGTCTGTTGAACCTCAACCAGCCTGTTGGCAATAGTCTGGCGTCTCCGTGACATCTTGATTCGCTCAACCCGGCTATCATCATCTGATTTGCCGGCAGGAGCAGCCTTTGGAGCAGCGGTTTTTTCACCAGCTGGCTTTTGGTTATTTTTTTGCCCTGGAGAATATGACTCTACATCCTGTTTTCTCACTCTGCCAAGCGGATCCTGGGAAGCTACCTTGCTCAAATCAATGCCCTTTTCCCTTGCCAATTTTCTTGCTGCTGGTGAAGCGATAATCCGCTCCGACGCCACATCGTTACTAGACTGGTCAGCAGCAGCCTTGTTCTCATTGTTTTGTCCCTCGACCGAGCCATTTTCATGCTTAGCAGGTTCATCCGGAGATTCGGTTTCCCTGCCCGCTTCTGTACTATGCTGATCGCCTGCTGCGCTGCCCTGTTCGCCTACAATGGCGATTGCTTCGCCAACCTTCACTGTATCCCCTTCTTCAGCGAGGAGTTCAGTTAATACTCCATCATAGTCAGAGATAATTTCGACATTAACTTTATCGGTCTCCAGTTCAACGACATATTCACCTTTCTGGACTTGCTCACCCTTTTTTTTCAGCCATTGGGCAATCGTTCCCTCGGTGATTGATTCAGCTAATTCAGGAACTTTAATCTCTGCCATTTTCATTTCCTCCTCCATTTGTCCTTGTCAGTGCGTCATTTATAATTCTTGCCTGCTCCAACTTGTGGATGTTTGGATCTCCCTCTGCCGGACTTGAACGTCTTCTTCTGCCAAAATAGGAAACTTCCAGCCCGTTCGGCGCTGCTTCATTGATTCTTGGCTCAACAAACGTCCATGCTCCCATATTCTTCGGCTCTTCCTGAACCCAGAAAATTTCTTTTAAGTTCGGATAACTTCCTAATTTTTCTTTTAATTGTTCAAGCGGGAAAGGATAGATTTCCTCGATTCTCAATACATGAAGCCATCCATGCTCTTCCGGCTGTATCTTTTCAGCGATGTCTATGCTCATTTTTCCAGTGCATAATACCACCCGCTCCACTTTTTCCGGCTGGCCGCCAAGCTCTGGCTGTTCGATGATCGGCTTGAAGCTGCCTTCTGCCAATTGTTGTGGATCCGCTGCAACCGTAGTGTTTCTCAACAGACTCTTAGGTGTCATCAAAACCAGCGGGCGAACAGCTTCCTTCCTTAAAATCGCCGCCTGTCTCCTAAGAATATGGAAATATTGAGCCGCAGAAGAAAGGTTCGCAACTGTCCAGTTATTTTCAGCCGCGAGTGTTAAAAATCTTTCTACTCTTCCGCTGGAATGCTCCGGCCCCTGACCTTCATATCCGTGTGGCAGAAGCATGACTAGACCTGATTTTTGTCCCCACTTCGCCCTGCCAGCAGCCACGAATTGGTCGAACAGTACCTGGGCAGCATTGGCAAAATCACCATATTGCGCTTCCCAAAGGACTAAAGTTTCTGGAGCGAATACGTTGTACCCATATTCAAAGCCCACTACAGCCGCTTCAGAAAGCGGGCTATTATGAATAGAGAAGGACGCTTTTGCTCCCGGCAAAACATGGAGCGGTGAAAATTGCTCGCCAGTTTCGCTTTCATGCAGAACAAGGTTTCTCTGGGCAAAGGTTCCTCTCTCAGAATCCTGTCCAGTAAGTCTGACTGGTGTTCCATCTGTTATTATGGAAGCAAACGCCAAAGTTTCTGCCAGGCCCCAATCTATTTTACCGCCCTTAGAAAATGCATCCTTTCTTCTTTGGAGGATCTTCTCTAATTTATTGAAGACATTGAATCCTTCTGGCCAATTTAGGAGTTCACTATTTATTTTTCTTAGTATCTCGATTGGCACACCTGTTTCTATCTGTGGTATTCCCATTTCCACTTCATCAGGGATATCTGTTTTCGTTCGTTACTTCCTTTTCTTTTTTTGGAACTTTTTCGTATGCTTCTGTCAGCC
The DNA here is from genome assembly GCF_000517385.1 of Mesobacillus boroniphilus JCM 21738. Lineage (GTDB taxonomy): Bacteria > Bacillota > Bacilli > Bacillales > Cytobacillaceae > Mesobacillus > Mesobacillus boroniphilus. The sequence goes on from NZ_BAUW01000007.1 coordinate 17,217, forward strand.
TTGTTGATACTTTCTGTTCGATTTCAGTTCTTGTCTGTTCCGACATAGCACCTTGGTCTATGAGTTTATCACCATAGATTTTTTTTACCGTAGGATGTTTGTGGACAAGCACATACATTTCAGGATTTGTCGTCATTGGCTCATCCATTTCGTTATGGCCAAATCGTCGATACCCAATCAGGTCAATCAAGAAATCCTTCCCGAAAATCCTTCTGTACTCAAATGCCAGCCTGGCTGCCATCAAGCATGCCTCAGGGTCATCTGCATTGACATGAATGATCGGGATTTCATATCCCTTCGCAAGATCGCTAGCATAACGAGTGGAACGAGAATCCATTGATTCGGTTGTGAATCCGATCGTGTTATTTGCGATAACATGAATCGTTCCGCCAGTTTTATAACCGTGCAAACGGCTTAGGTTCAGCGTTTCAGCCACAATTCCCTGACCCGGGAATGCAGCATCACCATGGATAAGGATAGCCATTGCTTTTACTGGGTCATATTTCGCGTAACCCGGTTCATTCCTGTCATCCTGCGCAGCGCGCGTAAAGCCCTCAACACTGCACCGGCAAATTCCAGGTGACTAGGGTTATTGGCCAGTGTCAATCTAGCATTCGCTGTGTTATCCGATTTAATTTTCCGGTCGAGGCCAAGGTGATATTTAACATCGCCAGTCCAGCCGAAATTAATTCCAATCGAACCTTCTGAAGGAACAAGTTCTTTGTTTGGAGCATGCTGGAATTCAGCAAAAATCATTTCATATGGTTTACCTAAAACATGGGCAAGGATATTCAACCTTCCCCTATGGGCCATGCCAATATTGATTGTTTCAACACCATTATTGACTGCTCCACTGATGACTTCATCAAGAAGCGGAACCATTGAATCCAAGCCTTCGATTGAAAACCTCTTTTGTCCGACAAAAGTTCGGTGCAAATACTTTTCGAAATTCTCAACCTCTGTAAGACGTTCGTATAATCTGGTTTTTCTTTCATTTTCAACTTTAGGAATTAGTTCACCAGACTCAACCTTCTGCCTCAGCCACTCCTTTTCAGCCATTTCATTTACATGTTCAAATTCGTAAGCAATCGTATCGGAGTAAACCTTCTTAAGAAATTGAAAAGCTTCTTTTCCATTTTTAATTGATGAAGGAGCATTAGGGCATATGAGCTCAACAGGCATATCCGTCAAATCAGCTTCAGCTAATCCCCATTTCTCATAATCCTCAAGTTGCGGATCTTTGCTGCCAAACTGCAATGGGTAAATATTTGCAGATAAATGGCCGTAAGAACGGATATAATCAGCATATCTTAATACAGCTGCGATTTTCGCCGGAGATCCTGCCGTCTTTCCTGTAGAAATAACTTGATTACTCTCATTTGAAAATGAAGTTTCAAGTTCAGAATTTTGTTCAAAATATTCCCTGATATCGGCATCAACGGAATCAGGATCTTGTAGGAACATTTCATATAATTCTTCGACATACCCTTGGTTCGGCCCATGAAACCCCGGCCATTTTGCCCTGTTTCCCGAAACTGGCTTTTTCACAAAAAAACCCCCTTGCCAATTCTATATTCACTATTTATTTGTTACCCTGTAGTACTCATTTTTAACTGCAAAATCAAAGAATAATAATATTATTCAGACATCAACCGTTTACATTAATATTCTAACATGATATTTTATTTTAACCAAAGGTTTTGACTATCGTGATAGTGTTATTTCAATAACGGACTTTTATTATTTTAGAAAAACTACTCCATTTAAAAAAAGACAAAAAAAAACCGGTTAAACCGGCTTTTGAATTTGTTGCTTATATCTATAAACTCATCAAAGTAGCATACATATTTTTCGGTGCAAAGAGGTTATTTCTTTTTTCAATCTGACTAGGCTCGATCATTTCACTATGTTCTACAGGCAATTCAATATGCCCGCATGTAATGCACTTTTGAAACCTTGATCCAGCGGTAAAAGTATCTACACCATCATTGGTAGTGAATCCAACACTCTCTTCGTGCAATGAAAAACGGTGGTTGCAATTTTTCGATTCGCGCATATCTCATCCTCCTATTTAAATATCCACATTCTAATTATATAACAAATATTCGGATATTTTACGTGACAAAAATCATAATTTTAAGGTCAATCTGTTAATTAAATTTCACCGCAAAATGAAAGCTTCCAGGCCTAGAACAAAAAAAGAAAAAGGAAAGCAGTTAACTGCTTTCCTTCTTTAATTACCTTTTTTAATCCATTTTAAACCGCAGTTGAGTCAGAAAATGTCTTCTGTATTTCTTTTACAATATTAACTATAACATCCGGGTCGTCTGAATCGATTTCTTTGAACGGTCCCTCATATTCCAGAAGGGCATGGTTATAGCGCGGATCATAATAATGTACCAGTAATATCTTAATTAATTCTTTATAGTTTTTTTCTTCCATGGCAAATGCGAGGGATGGTGAAACATCATGATTTATTCGCTTAATTAGTTTCGATACCTTCTCCCTGACTTCCTCTTCAAACCAGGCTTCTCCCTGGAAAGGTTGTACATATTCATTGTATATCCGTTCGACCCTTTTAGGTATTGAGCTTTTTACAAGGTAATGTATTCCATTCACCTTTTTCTCCAGCATTTCTTCCGGCTGAGCTGCACGCCCGATTCTTTTGCTCTCCGCTTCAATGATAAAGTAGTTGGAACCTTTTATTTCATTCAGCCTTTCAAATAACAAAGCATCAAATGTTTTTTGATTGTGTGCCTCTCCCTTGCCAATCATGCCAAAAATGGATCCTCTGTGGTTTGCCATTTTTTCCAGGTCAACAACAGGATATCCCTTATCCTGGAGAGCCTGCAATATGTCGGTTTTGCCAGTACCAGTCATACCATGCAGAACGATGACTTTTTCGGGCATAAGTTGAGGAATCCTTTCCAGAATATATTCCCTGTATGCCCGATAACCGCCCTCCAGGCGCAATGCAGGAATTCCTGCGTATTCAAGGAAGGATGCTACAGACTTGCTCCTCATCCCGCCTCTCCAACAATGAATTACAGGCTCAGCACCTGACTTCTTGAGGTCCTTAATTTCACCAAGCAAGTGTGGAAGCTTTGGAGAAACAATCTCCATAGCACGCCATTTGGCAGCCTCTTCACCAGATTGCTTATAAAGCGTCCCTATCTCTTGCCTTTCCTCATCTGTGAATAATGGTATATTGACCGACCCGGGTATTGCCGAATCACGATGCTCGATTGGCGCCCTGACATCGACTGGTATAAATTCTTTTGAGCTGAATAATTCTTGTACCGATATGTCCTTCATTTCTCGATTGACCTCCATGGTCGCATGTTTGAAACTACATTTATTTATTGTACCTAAAACAAGCAGAGTTTTCACCATTATAACCTTAAAATAAAAAATCCTTTCGTATTTTGAATAGAAAAAAAACCGCAGAAGGTCTGCGGCTAACACGAAAACTTTTTGCCCACGAGTGCGCTGACTGCCTTGCAGAATTCTTTCCACTGTTTTGGAAAGGAGTCCAGGCCTCTGCTTTCATAGGTTTTTCCTTTTGTTTTTAGTTCTACTGACCAACTGGTACCATCTACTACAATACCTTCTGTTTGATAATCTTCTTCCCACTCCCATATCCTCAAAAGATACAGTTTCTTTTTAAAATCCTCCACGCTGCCAAATGTTCCTGCTTTAAGCGGTCCTGAAGCTTTCGAGTCCAGATGCCATTCAAAGTAGGTAAAGGTATTCTTTTTAAAATCGATCCTCACCCTCATTTCTGGGCCGGGATATCCATGCAATACAACCGTCATCATAACTGGTTCTTTATCAGGCCTTATCGAAACGATATCATCTTTTACCAGGAATAATTCGTTATTGCTGCTGACAAGCGTTTGTATATATGAAGGTTCAACTAAATCCTGCCTCTCACTAACAATGCTATGATCCTGCTCACTCATTTCCTGGCATATCACTGGAATCGAGGCATTTCCCTTTTTTTCTAAAATTTCGAGAATCGCTTCGTACATTTTCATCTCGCTCAACGTCCTTTATTAGTAACTGAATATATTGTCATTTTCAATTTCAACCATCAAAACTTTAAGTAAAGTATATACAACAAATATTCGAATGTACTGTAACAAATCGCACGCTTTTTTAAAAAAATATCTTTTTTACATGTGACAAATTCAGTCAATTTTCTTCAAGAATTATCACCTTAATGTAGTATATTGTTTATTTCTGCGCTTTCCCGAGAAATAATTTTCAGAATAGACTGTCTTTATGGGGAAGGAATCATTCATTGCTCTTCCCTTAGCTAATTAAAGATAAAACTAATAGGCAACAAAAGGGTGTGAAGTTTAAAAAGAAGCGATAACTGGTATAAAAGATAAAACCACAAAAACAAATCAGGAGTGACTGAAATGATTGATTCAATGGCGAAGCAGTTCGAGAAGCCAAGTGGCATTCTTGGAAAACTTGCAGGGACGATAATGTATTTTGAGAATCGAAAAATTAATAGGTGGAGCATACAAAAGCTTCAAGTCCATAAAAATGACCGTATTTTAGAGATTGGCTTCGGACCCGGATATGGCATTAAGACTTTGATGTCAAACTATCGCGGTATAGAAGTAGATGGAATAGATATTTCTAATAAAATGAAGAACGAGGCGACAAAGAGAAATAAAGAGTGGATTGAACAAGGTAAAGTGCATTTGACTGCAGAGGATGTTGCTGACTTTCAACCCGAACATAATTACAATAAAATCATTTCTGTAAATAATTATCCTCTTTGGGACCAGCCACTGACTTCCCTAAGTCACCTGCTCCGCTTGCTGAAGTCTGGAGGAAGAATCGTCCTTACTGTCCAGCCGCGCGAAGAAGGATCAACGGCTCAGACAGCAAAACAATTGGGGGCAAGAATGAGAAATGATTTGCTTAATACCGGATTCAAAAACCCGGAGGTATCCTATCTGAAGGTAAGACCTGTTTTGACGGTTTGTGTCACCGCTGAAAAGAAATAGCCGCTGCTTGATATGCAGCGGCTATTTCTTTATCTTTTTGGTAATCGTTGGAAGCTTATCTTTCTGCTCCCGGTTCCTGCTTTCCAAAAAATTCTAGGTCAAACTAATCCCTTCAGCTGTACTCACGAGCTGTTTTATTCCCGCCAAATCTTCTTGTTCAAATAAATTTATTATCCTGCTACCGACTATCACGCCATCACAATACTGGTAAACTTCTCTGACTTGTTCAGCATTTGAAACCCCGAACCCTGCCAGCACCGGGACTTGGCTGACATTTTTAACTGAACTTAGGAAAGCAGCAAGGTCCTCGCTGAAATTGTTTCTTGCACCTGTGATACCTGTTACGGTTACGGCATAGATGAACCCCGTTGCCCTGGAGCCAATTTCTTTTATTCTCTCAACTGGAGTTGTGAGCGTCACTAGCCTGATTAAAGAGATTTCATGCTCATCAAGCGCTGGAAGAATGAAATCTTCCTCCTCAAGCGGTAGGTCGGGGATAATGCAGCCTGATATACCAGCGTCCGCGGCATCCTCGGCAAACTTTTTGATTCCATACGCTACAAGTGGATTCAAATAAGTCATCAGAATAAGAGGGATTGAGATTTCAGCTTTGAAAGTCTGAACCTTCTCCAGCACCTTTCTCAACGTAGTTCCATTGTTAAGCGCCCGGATACCAGCTTTCTGAATGGTGGGCCCATCTGCAACAGGGTCAGAAAAAGGGATGCCAATTTCTACCGCATCGGCCCCGCATTCCTGTAAAAACAGCAGCTTTTCCTTAAGGGATTCAAGCCCTCCATCTCCAGCCATTATATATGGAACAAAAGCCTTTTTTCCTTTTTCAGTCAGTGCCTTTTGAATTCTATCCATCATTCCATTCCTCCGATCCTGTCCATTATTGTCTGTACATCTTTGTCACCACGTCCTGATAAGCAGACAATGATACTCTCATCTTTCCTCATCCCAGCGGCCAGCTTGACTGCATACGCAATGGCATGTGCGCTTTCCAGAGCAGGGATGATTCCCTCTAATTTTGAAAGCAGTTGAAAGGCTTCAAGTGCTTCGTCATCTGTTACAGATTCATATGTTATTCTATTAATATCGTGCAGATAGCTGTGTTCAGGGCCGATGCAGGGTAATCCAGGCCAGCTGATATCGAGTGTGCTTCTTGAATTTGACCGTCCTCATCCTGGAGAAGATACATCATCGCTCCATGCAGCACTCCTGGTTTCCCCTTTGTTAGTGAAGCAGCATGCTTGTCAGTTGCCAGGCCCAGGCCTGCAGCTTCAACACCATAAATAGACACGCTATTGTCCTCAATGAACGGATAAAATAGACCAATGGAATTGCTGCCTCCTCCTATACACGCAACAAGTGCCTCAGGAAGCTTCCCTTCTTTTCGAAAATTGCTGTTTCGTTTCTTTACCGATGACACTTTGAAAGTCACGGACCATTTTTGGGAATGGATGCGGACCCATTACAGATCCAAGTATATAGTGAGTATCGCGGACATTTGTAACCCAGTAGCGAAGAGCTTCATTCACCGCATCCTTCAATGTCCCGCTCCCTGCATCTACACTGATGACTTTTGCTCCAAGAAGTTCCATTCTGAAAACATTTAATTGCTGGCGTCTGATATCCTCTTTGCCCATAAAAATCACACATTCAAGATCGAGCAGGGCACAGACTGTTGCAGTAGCAACTCCATGCTGTCCAGCCCCTGTTTCAGCAACGATTTTACGCTTGCCCATCCTTACTGCAAGCAACGCCTGACCGACAGTATTGTTGATTTTATGTGCTCCTGTATGGTTAAGGTCCTCCCGCTTTAGATAGATTTTTGCTCCACCAGCATGCTCTGTGAGATTTCCAGCCAGATATAATGGCGTTTCCCTCCCAACATAATCTTTCATTAATTTTTGCAAGTCGGCGTGGAACTCTTCGTCTGCCATAGCTCTGCTGTATTCCTTCTCCAATTCAAGAACAGCATGCATCAGCGTTTCGGGTACGAATCTTCCTCCATAATTTCCAAAGTGCCCTTTTTCGTCCGGCAAATTATAAGTCTTAATAGTCATTCAAACTTCCTCCCTCTCTTTTTTCGCATTATTTATAAAATCTTTTATTTTAGCTAAATCTTTTTCTCCGTTTGTTTCGACACCACTGCTGACATCAACCATCAATGGGTTGACCTTTGCGATCGCTTTGCTGATATTCTGTGGGTCCAGTCCACCCGCCAAAATGATATTTGTTTTTGACTTGCCGATTGCTTTTGCCAGATTCCACTCAAAACTAGAGCCGTTTCCTCCCCGATATTCTGCTGGAGGGCTGTCAAGGAGGATATAGTCCGCTTTTATAGTGTCAATTTTTATAAGGTCTTTTGGCGACTTAACAGAAAGAGACTTAATTAACGGCAGCCCAATTGAACGATAGTCATCAGGGACCTCATCACCATGAAGCTGAATATGTGTCAGGCCAGCAGTGTCGGCGATTTGCATTATTTCTGAAGCACCCTCGTTCACAAAGACTCCTACCTTCCAGACATGTGCCGGTAATGCTTCAATGATTTTTTTTGCATTTAAAGCTGTTATTTTTCTTTTGCTGTCTGCAAAAATGAAACCAAGAGCGTCAGTCCCGCATTGAACCGCATGCTGTGCTGCTTCAGCTGTTCTTATTCCGCAAATCTTAATCTTCATGATGACCCTTCACTACTGGAACAGAGAATGTCTGGAAAGTTTCAATAAGATCAACAGATGTCATGAATGTCTCTCCAACCAATACCCCGCTCGCACCAGCAGCTGCTGCACGGATGATGTCGTCCCTTGTTTTCATGCCGCTTTCACTGATCAGAAGCGCTCCTGCTTTTTTCACAAGCGGTCCGAGCTTCTCGGTATTTCCGAGATTGACCTCGAATGATTTTAAATTACGATTATTGATTCCGATAATTTCAGCTTTTATATGGAGAGCTTTTTCCAGATCTGTTTCATCATGGATTTCAACGAGGCACTCAAGCCCTTTTTCATAGGCATACTCGTAAAGCTCTGCCAATTTCTCTTGAGACAAAGCCGATGCTATGAGCAAAATGACATCTGCTCCTGCGGAACGGGCCAGGTCTATTTGAATTTGGTCAACGATGAAATCCTTGCAAAGAATCGGAAGGTCCACTGCTTCTCTGACTTTTTTCAAATCAGTGAAAGATCCTTTAAAACCTATTTCATCCGTTAACACCGATATAGCCGATGCACCTGCCTGGGCATATAGCTTTGCCTGTTGAGCAGGATCTAAAGAAAGATTGATGTCTCCTTTCGAAGGTGAAGCCCTTTTAAATTCTGAAATGATGGTGACATTGTTTGCCTCTCTTAAGGCTTTAAGCAAAGAGCGTGGCTTCGAAGAAATTTCAGATATATCCCTGGCTGACTTCCTCAGCTCTTCCACCTCAACTTTTTTTCTTTCAATGATTGAATCAAGTATTGTTCCCATCTCATCCTACCGCCTTTTTATTTCGATTGCTGATGCTGATTAAATTCTCCAGTTTGGCCAATGCACTGCCTGAATCGATGCTTTCCGCTGCCAGGTCCACTCCTTGAAGAATCGATTCTGCCTTCCCAGCGGTATAAATTCCAAGACCTGCGTTCAGCAGCACTGTATCCCGGTGTGCTCCTTTTTTGCCTTTAAGGACCTGGAGCAAAATGTCTGCATTATCACGAGCATCCCCTCCCCGGATCCTGTTGTTATCGTATACTGGCAAGTTCACTTCTTCAGGCTGAAGCCTGATGTGCTTGATTTCTCCTTCTGAAACGATGACCATTTCGTTTTCACCTGCAAGAGATGCTTCATCCATTCCCCCTGCTCCGTGAATGACGATGGCTCGCTTCCTGTTCAGGTTTGCCAGCACATGGGCAAACTTATCGAGCAAATCCCTTCGGTAAATTCCAAGCAGCTGGTAATCAAGCTGGACAGGATTTGTCAAAGGTCCAATTAAATTGAAGATCGTCGGGATTTTCAGGTCCCTTCTTACCTTCATGATTTGTTTCAGTTTTGGATGGACATGGGGAGCAAAAAGAAAGGCGATCCCATTCTGTTCAAGAATCTCTTCTGTTACTTCTGGAGAGAAGTCAAGGCTGACACCGAGCGCCTCCAATACATCCGCGCTTCCTGTCTTGCTCGATACACTCCTGTTTCCATGCTTTGCTACCGTAATCCCGGCTCCAGAAATGACGAAAGCTGAAGTAGTACTAATGTTGAAACTTTTTGATCCATCTCCTCCTGTTCCGCAATTATCCAGAACATTCGGTATATTTTTTGTAAAATTGAGTGCATGCTTTCTGATCGCTTTTACCAGCCTGATACTTCTTCAGCGGTTTCTCCTTTTGACTTAAGTCCTGTCAAAAATGATGCGATTTCTGCATCTGTTGTATCCTGAGTGAAAATTTCCTCTACAGCTTCTTCCATTTCAATTTCCTGCAATGATTTCCCTTCAACCAACTTCTCAAGATAATATTTCATAAGCTTTTGTCTCCTTTCTTATTTCAGCAAGAAAATTCGATAGCATTTGCTTTCCGCTCTTCGTTCCTATTGATTCCGGATGAAACTGAAGTCCATATAACGGATATTGTTTATGCTTGATAGCCATGATTTCCTGGTCATCAGCCGCTTCAGCCAGCACCTCAAAATCTTCATTAAGCGTCATACGGTCGATTACCAAAGAGTGATATCGCATAACTTCAGGATGTTCCTCGAGATCATTCATTAGTGAAGTGCCAGTATGCAGAAGTTTGGACTCCTTGCCATGCCTGATTTTTTTTGCCTTGATGATTGAACTGCCAAATGCATGGGCTATCGCCTGATGGCCAAGGCATATCCCCAGAATCGGGGTAGATGGCGCCAATTGTTTGACAGTTTCGACACAGACCCCTGCTTGTTCCGGTCTTCCCGGGCCGGGAGAAAGGACAATTGCCTCAGGTTCCATTCGAGAGATTTCCTGGACCGTTATTTTATCATTCCTGACTGTTTTCACTTCAGCACCCAGTTCGTTTAGATACTGATAAAGGTTATAGGTAAATGAATCGTAATTATCAATCAGCAGGATCATTGGCTGCCTCCATCAATGCTTTTAGTTTATGGTTGGTTTCATCAAACTCTTTTGCCGGGTCAGAGTCATATACAATGCCTGCTCCTGCCTGGAGATACCCTTTGCCACCCTTGACAATCAATGTTCTGATTGCAAGGGCAAAATCCATGCTTCCACAAGCAGAAAAGTAACCTACCGCTCCTGAATAGACACCTCTTTTTTCAGATTCAAGCTCATTTATGATTTGCATCGCCCGAATTTTTGGAGCCCCTGACACGGTTCCTGCAGGCAGGCATGCCGCCAGTCCATCAATCGGATGGGCATCTGGCAAGAGCCTCCCGCTCACTTCCGAGACGAGATGCATGACAAACTGATACCTTTCTACAGCCAGGAACTTATCAATTTTGACACTGCCGACTTCACAAATCCTGCCTAAATCATTCCTTGAAAGATCGACGAGCATCTTATGTTCAGCTAGTTCCTTTTCGTCCTCTTTCAATTCCAATTCCAGTTTTATATCCTCATCTGCGGATATTCCCCTCGGCCTAGTACCTGCAATCGGGTTGGCAATCACCGTTCCATTCCGGTATTTCACGAGGCTTTCAGGGGACGTGCCGACAACAACATAATTTTCAAAGTCAATAAAGTACATATAAGGGGAAGGATTATCCACTCGCAGCTTTCGATAGAACGAAAACGGATTTCCTTTTGCATCCGCTGCTAGCCTTCTTGATAGCACAACCTGAAAGATTTCTCCCTCTTCGATCATGCTCTTTGCGGTCCTGACCGATTTTTCAAACTCCTCCCTGTTTTGCGATTCTTTAAAATCTGAAAGTGAAAATCGAACGACTGTCTGCTTTTTGACTTGCGAATCAAGTTCTTTTTTTCGTTTCTTTACTTTCTTAATAAGATCGTCATTGCTGTAGCCTGGAAACGGAATGCCGATCAGGTTGATTTTTTGTTTAAGATGATCAAATACGATGACTTCATTGAAGAACATCAAATGCGCTTCTGGCATATCGAGAGGATCTTCTTTCAGCGGCCCAATGTCTTCAAAATCACGAATGAAGTCATAGCTTACAAACCCTACACCTCCTCCTATAAAAGGAATATCAAATTCAGGGACTACTTTAGGAAGCATTTCTTTCAGCGCCTTTGAAAATGAACCTGTACTCGTTCCTTAACGCCTTTCCTTGCCAGATAAGTCTCTCCCTTTTCGCTCAAAAGCTCGTAAACGGGATCACAGCCAATGAAAGAAAAACGGCCGGAGTCATTATGTTTATGGGAGCTTTCCAGAAGGAATTTTTTCTTTCCCGAAATCCTTTGAAATACAGATATAGGGGTTAATGTATCTCCCTCAATTTCCTCGATAAAAACATCTGGTGCTTCTACATTCATACAAATCCTCCTTTAGAAAATAAAAAAGTCCCCTATACATGCACAAAGATTGTGCTGTATAGAGGACGATTACGATTGGACCGCGGTGCCACCTCATATTGGAGCCTTGAGACTCCCTCTCTTCAGGTACAGGAAACCAAAAAAACATTTCGTTATACCCTATCCTTTTAACGGCGGAATCCCGGGCAAGCCTACTATTATTTCAGGCTGCCTCTCGCAAGGCCATTCGGCAAGTATTTCTGTACCGGTTCACACCACACCCGGCTCTCTGTAACAGAAAAAACTTGCTTACTCTTCTTGCTCATCGAGTTTACATAATAAAATTATTGGTATATGAGGATAAACAAAAAGGGCCCCCATCCTTATTTATTAAAATAAGGACGAGATACCCGTGGTGCCACCTTAATTAGCTGTAAAAACAGCTCACTTAACAGCATCGAGCATTGAAATGCTTAATGCCTGCCTTTTGTAACGATAAGGCCATTTCGCCAAAGCCTACTGCCGTATGGGTTCAGTCTGGAAGCTCGGAAGTCCATTCGCTGGTACAGTTACACTGATTCCCACCAACCATCAGCTCTCTAAAGTACCTGATCCAGTTACTACTCTTCGTCATCGCTCATTATTTTATTACTCACTATATTAAAGCGGTGATTCGAAAATGTCAAACAAAAAAATGAAATATCTTAATTTTTCTGCATTAAAAGTTTCTTAAGGTTTTTCCTCCAGTCTTCTGCCAGTTCATCGATTTCCAATAGCTCTCCAATCGCCTGATAGTCCTTCCTCTGGTGAAAATAAATTTCATTGGCCCTTAAGATTGAAAAGTCATTTTGTTTCCTCTCCAAAAAAATAATTTCGGAGTCTTTAAGGACTATTCCCTCCTGAAGAACGCGGAAAAAATAGCCGGTATAGCCAGTTTCGACTACTCTTTTTAGCAGACGGTCAATTTCGTTATTCTTTGATATTTTGGAACACGGTATTCTTCCCTGGGTAACCTGGATAACAGCTTCTCCTAGCTTATATGTATCACCTATATAGATATCGGATTCCAACATTCCTGATGATGAAATATTCTCGCCAAAGGTTGGAGGTGCTAATTCCTTACCGAATTCATCAGACCATTTTGAATAATGCTCTGCGGGATAAAAACAAACTGCTCTGTCAGATCCTCCATGAAACTCTGTTGCTGCCACGCCATCTCCGTGAAAGGATTCCTTTGATAGAAACGCTTGTGTCACGCTTTTTTTCCCAATCGCTGATCGTTCTTGTTTGCCGTCCCAGGTCCTAAGCTCCGGCTTTCCAACATTCAGGTACAATATTTGTGCCATGTTTCCACCAACCTTCAAACCTTTTCCAATTATTTTATCCTTTTCCCTATAAAAACTCCATAAAGATTTTTCAAAGAATATAACTTTCCCATAAAAAGACATCTGTTTTTTCTGATGTTTAAGTCCACACTAAAAATAGTATGAAAAAAGGCAGGTTACGATCATGAATCATATTGAAAACTTGTTTCCTAAAGCCGGAGGAGTTTCGAATAAGAAAGAGAAGGATTCGAAAAATGATAGTGCCAATAATCAAAAATGGGCAATTGTCTCGATCGCATCCATTCCACTTGTGATGACACTTGGAAATTCGATGCTTATCAGTTTTGCCTGTCATGGAAAAGAAGATGGGCATTTCTGCCTTCCAATCGAGCCTGATCATAACCGTTTATTCAATAGTAGCGATATTTTTAATCCCGTTAGCCGGGTATTTATCTGATCATATTGGCCGAAAGAAAGTCATTATTCCAAGCTTGATCATCACTGGAATTGGCGGAGCTATATCAGGATGGGCCTCATGGCAAATGAACGATGGATACTGGGTTGTCTTAATCGGAAGAGCTTTGCAGGGCGTGGGAGCAGCCGGTGCTTTTCCAATCGTTTTGCCATTGGTTGGAGATATGTTCAAAAATGATGATGAAGTAAGCGGAGCGCTCGGAGAAATCGAAACTGCAAACACACTTGGAAAGGTTCTAAGCCAGTGTTAGGGTCATTCCTGGCAGGCATCAACTGGTTTATTCCGTTCTTTTCAATACCCGTTTTCTGTGTCCTGTCAATAATCATGATGATCTTCCTGGTAAAAAGTCCGAAAAAGAAACAAGAACCATTACCATTCAAGGATTTCATAAAAAAATAAAACTGATTTTTACTAAAAATGGGCGTTGGCTGTATGCCATCTTTTTTATTGGTGCTATTGTCATGTTCGTTTTGTTTGGAGTCTTATTCTACCTGTCCGATATTCTGGAGAACAAATATGGAATAAAGGATTTGAAAAAAGGACTGGTTCTTGCCCTGCCATTAGGTGCGCTATGCCTTTCATCATTTATCACAGGCAAAGTAATAAAAAAGAATATGGTCCTTATGAAATGGATTACGTTCTCCAGCTTACTTTTGCTTGGTATAGCAGTGGCCCTCCTGAGTTTTTCGAGGGAGTTGTGGTTTCTTATATCCATGTTCCTTGTTGCCGGCATCGGTATAGGTGCAAGCCTGCCGCCAATGGATGCTTTAATCACTGAGAGTATTGAAAAAGAAGAACGTGGTACCATTACTTCCATATATAGTTCAATGAGGTTCATAGGGGTGGCCGCAGGTCCTCCCGTCATCGCTCTAATGATGGAAAATTCAAATAAGCTAATGTTCATTATCCTAACCGCTTTAAGCATTGCCGCCGCTCTAGCAACATTTCTTGCCATAAAACCAGATAAACAAGAGGCGTAAAAACGCATTGTATAATTAACAATGCGTTTTTCAACGCCAGTCAGATTGCTCTTCCAAAAACTTCTCTATTTCAGCATTGAATTCCTGCCATTTCTTAACAGGAACTTGATGTGAGACCTTTGGAATAATGGCTTTTTGGAAATGTCCCAGCTCTCTTTCATAAGCTTATGTGCTGGTTGATGAAATCTCTGGAACCATAAACAAGCAGCAATGGCACATTTAAATTTTTCAGTCTTTCGCTGCAAGAGTAGTTCAATGATTCATGATAAAAGTGGAACCATGTATTCATATCTGTTTTCAACATATGTTCAATGAGTTCAGCCTGTAATTCTTATCAAAGGTATGTACGGTTGCAATCACCTTTGCCAGGGTTTTAGGGGAATTTTTCACGAAATACATTCCCATTAAATGCTCATATTTCAATGCAGGGGACTGTACCTCTGCAAAGCCGCCAGAAAGGATAAGCGTTTTAGTTCTTTCCGGGTAAGTCAGGGCAAATTCCTGTGCGATGCTGCCTCCGGAAGAATAGCCGCACAACGAGACTTTTCCCAGTCCTATAGAATCGACCAGTCTCAAGACTTCTTCGGCATACTTTTGGATTGTAATCCTTTCTAGCACAGCTGTTGAGTCACCATGGCCGCTTAAGTCGGGAAGGATTAGTCTATATCGTTGGCTCAGTGGCCATTGGTATCGAAACACCTTCCTTCCCATTCCCGGTGGGTGTAGAAAAATGATTGGACTTCCTTGCCCAATCTCTTCGTAAAAGAGATCGCCATACTCTAAATTGCATAAAGTCATTCGCCATTCACTCCTTATGCATGGATTAACATAACTTCCTCAGTATAACCAAATGGCAAAACATCTCATGCATTAAGGTGTATAATCGTGACATTGACTGACCTGTATGGTATTCTTGTATTGTATATTTGTACAGAATGACTGCCGGTGTTGGCCCGCCGACAGTCTCCGCAATAGCCGTTTCCATAGAAGATCGGCAGAAAAGCAGATGGACCTCTCACTGTATTATGGTTAAGAGAGGTCTATTTTTTTTGGCTTAACGTCAGGATTGCGAGGATTAGACTGGCAAACGAAAACATGGCCATAAAGGTCTCGAATACTGTCATAGGCATCACCCCCTTCCTTCGGGGCTAGCCGACCCACCTTGAGATCTGACTATTGCTTCTCAAGTATAACATAACCTTGTCCAAAACTAGAACATATGTTCTTTTTAAATGTGAAATTAGGGCTAAGATACTAGATGAATCGGAACTCATCCAGTATCCGCGAGGTTCAGTCTGTCATCAATCTCGGCTTGCCAGGATCACAGTCCGGCTGATTCAGCGAGGCAGCTTCTGCAACTTTAGATAAATAATAGCACTCTTCCCTGAACATATGATCAGCCATCAGCGGTGCAAAGCTTCCCAATGCCTGTTCAGTTAACTCGAGCTCCTTTAACTCATCAAGAAATTTCATGAACAATTGAATTTCCAATGAAACCTCTTGATTCATTCTTTGCAAAGCTGGAAATGAAGTTAAATTCGTTCGCAGGTAACCAGTCATCTCGACTGCTTTTAAATAGAAATCTTCAAAATGCTTCATGTATTTTTCACTCTTTGCCTTCAGTCGCTTTTCAACCTGATCAAGGTTACTTTGAATAGCACCTGCATGGCCTGCCGCATCAAGCAGCCAGACAGTATGATGGTGCAATTCGTGAAATACCGGGGGTACCTTACCCCTTTTAAGATACTCAAGAACTCTGATATATTCCTCAACCTCATTGACCATATGGTTGATAAAAGTAGGACCAAAATGAATTTTTACATTGCCTGTCAGCATTTTCTCAATAAGGTCGAGCTTAAATCGCCTGATTTTCTTCGCTTCTTCGTCAGCTCTCATGCTCAAATGAATCAGATCCGTAGTTTCCACCCTTTGAAGCAGCCTGTCAAAAGTATTAATAAAGTACTTTGCCGTTTCAATTTCCTCCTGCTCTACTGGTACCAGCGCCTCATGCAGGAATCTCCCGTGGTCACCAAGAACCTGTAGCCAAAAACGGTGTTCATACAAGGCAGCACTGTTGAAGTCCCTTACCATTCCCAATCCCCCTTCACAAATCACTTCATAAAAGCTTATATGCAATGCAATGTAAATATTCATGCCAAACAAAAAGCGCAAGCGCTTCGTTCAGCCCCGACAAGCGCTGGAGGGCCGACCAGGGAAGTCGTTCTTTGACTTCATTGGGCGGACCGAAATCGAAAAGCGGAGGCGACTGCCCAACTCCGACAAGCGTTGGAGGGCCTGACAGTGAAGTCGTTCTTTGACTTCATTGGCAGGACCGAAACGTCTCGAGGAGTTAGGAGCCGCAGCTAGACAAGCGACTCGAGGGGCTAGGCGCGGGAGCTGGATTAAGAAAACCCATTATAGTTTTCTACATTGAAAATAATTTATAATTTCAAACAAAAAGGCCTACAGACTTTTTTACTCTGCAGGCCTTACGCTTTATTTTGTAACTGGTTTCTTTAATATTCCAAGCAAAATTGCTGTGACAACAGCACCGATGAGAATTGCGGCCAGGTATAACAGCCATCCTCCTCAACGAGTGGTACTACGAACAATCCGCCGTGTGGAGCTCTCAGTCCAATGTTAAACATCATCGTCAATCCGCCGGCAACCGCTGAACCAGCCATCACTGAAGGAATTACGCGCAATGGATCTGCTGCTGCGAATGGGATAGCGCCTTCTGTGATGAAGGAAAGTCCCATGATATAGTTGGCCTTCCCGGCATCCTGGTCTTCCTTTGTAAACTTCTTTTTAAAGAAAGTTGTCGCAAGTGCGATACCAAGCGGAGGCACCATACCTGCTGCCATTATCGCAGCCATTGGCTCATATACACCGTTTGCAAGCAAGCCAGTTCCAAAAACATAGGCTGCTTTATTAACTGGTCCGCCCATGTCGAATGCCATCATTAATCCCAAAACAATACCAAGCACTACAGCATTCCCCGTTCCTAATCCAGAAAGCCAGTCTGTGATTGCCTGATTCAGGGCACCGACTGGTTTGTTAACCAAGAACAACATGATGAATCCTGTTAAAGCAATACCAAACAATGGATACAATAGAATTGTCTTGATTCCCTCAAGTGAAGCAGGCAACCCAGCGAATAATTTCTTGAGTCCCAATACTAGATAACCAGCAAGGAAACCAGCTGCCAAACCGCCAAGGAAACCACCGCCTCCAGTTACAGCAAGCAATCCACCGACCATACCCGGAGCAAAACCTGGTCTATCAGCAATACTCAGTGCGATGAAGCCTGCAAGAATTGGCACCAGCAAACCGAAGGCACCGGCTCCTCCGCCAATATCCATTAGAGCTTTGGCAATTGGGTGATAAGATGGATCATCCGGATTAAAGGCATTATAGCCGAACATGAATGAAATTGCGATTAAGATACCGCCCCCCACAACAAATGGAAGCATGTTCGATACGCCATTCATCAGATGCTTATAGACTCCGCCACGCTTTCTTTCTTTTCTGCCGCCGCATTCCCTGATGCCTTGTATAGAGGCGCATCTTTCTTAACAGCTCTTTCAATCAGGTCCTTTGGTTTGCGGATTCCGTCTGCAACAGGCACATCAATTAATGGCTTTCCTGCGAATCGGTCCATATCAACCTTTGTATCAGCGGCAATGATGACTGCTTCAGCGTTTTCAATGTCTTCTTGTGTCAGGACATTCTTTGCTCCGCCCGAGCCATTAGTTTCAACTTTGATATCAACACCCATTTCAGCCGCTTTCGCTTTTAGTGAATCAGCAGCCATATAAGTGTGAGCAATTCCAGTAGGGCATGCAGTTACTGCTACAATGAACTTTTTATTGTTCCTTTCATTCTTCTCTTCGGTTTCTTCCTGATCGTAGCTGTTAATGATTCCAATGACATCATCAGCTGTTTTTGCCCCAAGAAGTTTTTCACGTGCATCGGCATTCATCAAAATGGAGGAAAGTCGCGCAAGTGCTTCAAGATGAGTGTTGTTTGCGCCTTCAGGTGCTGCAATCATGAAGAATAGATGTGCAGGCTGTCCGTCTAACGACTCATATTCGACCCCAGCCTCTGACCGGCCAAATACAATTGCCGCATCCTTCACGACTGAAGTTTTCGCGTGTGGAATAGCAATCCCGTCCCCTACGCCTGTGGTGCTTTGTTGCTCACGTTTTAAGATTGCTTCTTCAAAAGCATTGCGGTCTGTGATTTTCCCCGCCCGCTCCAGAACTCCTACAAGCTCATTCACTGCATCCTGCTTTGATACAGCAATCATGGGTAACAGAATCGTCTCTCTAGTCAGCAGTTCTGTAATTCTCATGTTTTCTCCCCCTTACTAGTTTTTTTGTATTATTACTTCTTGAAGAAGTTGTTCAACTTTATCATTTGTACATAATCCGATTGAAAACGCAGTTGCGCTTCCAGATGCAACACTATAGCGGAATGCTTCTGTTCGATCACCAGTTTTTAAATAATGGGCCAAGAAACCAGCAACCATTGAATCCCCGGCACCTACTGAGCTTTTGACTTCACCTTTAGGAACAGAGGCTTTGTAGGCTTCGGTTTCATTTATATAGACGGCACCTTTTTCAGCCAGTGAAACTATGACATTTTTAGCACCAGTTTCAACTAGTTTTTTTCCATAAAAAATGGCTTCGTCAGCATTGTTGATTTGCCTGTTGAACAACTGCCCCAACTCATGGTGATTTGGCTTGATCAGGAATGGCCTGTAGTCAAGAATCCTTTTTAGCAAGTCGCCTTCAGCATCTACGATTACTTCTGCTCCAGTCTTCTTGCAGATTTGGACAATCGCTTCATATATCGATTCAGGCATGCTGGAGGGAATGCTTCCAGCAAGAATCAGGTAATCGCCATTTTCGAGCAGCATGATCTGCTCCTTCAATGACTCTATTGCCAATTTTGAGATTTCAGGGCCGCGGCATTTATTTCTGTTTCTGTTCCGGCCTTAAGCTTAACGTTAATACGTGTATCACCTTCGACATTGACAAATCTTGTTTGCACGCCTTCCTGGTTAAGAAACTCCTCGACATACTTGCCGGTGAAGCCTCCAATAAAACCTGTTGCCTTGCTTTCAACTCCAAGGGAACGAAGGACCCTTGAAACGTTAATCCCTTTACCGCCTGGAAGCTTTGTTTCTTTTGAACTTCTATTCAAACTGCCTAGTTGGATTTCATCCGCTTCAATGATGTAATCCACTGATGGATTAAGAGTAAGAGTGTATATCATGTTGTCACAACCTTTATTGAAGTTTTGCTCGTATATTGCCCTTTATGATCTTCATCAATTGCATTGGTGATGATCGTTGCTTCATGCAAGTCTGCTATTTTCGCGAACGTAATCTCAGAAAACTTACTGTCATCAGCAAGCACAAACGATTCACGGGATAAAGTGATCGCTTTTTGCTTGATCATTGCTTCTTCCTGATCTGGTGTCGTATACCCTGAATGAGGATGGATACCATTCACTCCGAGGAAGCATTTATCAAAGCGGTACTGTTCAAGGCTTGCCAGAGCTCCTCTTCCGATGATCGCATTCGTTTTTGGCTTGGCATATCCGCCTATCACATATGTTTCAATATTTCTTTCAAGCAGCTGCGGTAAATGCATGAGTCCATTGGTGACCACTACAATATCTTTAACCTGAAGAGAATTGATTATCTCGAAAACAGTTGACCCGGCATCAAGATAAATACTGTCACCTTCTTCCACAATACTTGCAGCATATTGAGCGATTTGCTTTTTTTCCTGAAGGAATTTGGTGGATTTTTCATCCATGCTTGGCTCCTGGAGTTTGCCCATTAACCTGGCTGCTCCTCCATGAACTCTTTTCAGGAATTTTCCTTCCTCAAGGATTGTAAGGTCACGGCGAATAGTAGATTCAGATGCCTCAGTAAGATCAACTAAATCCTGTATTTTCACTATTGGTTTCTCTTTAATCAGCTGTAAGATGAGCTGGTGGCGCTCAGGTGTTAACATGAGCCATCCCTCCTATTTGCTTCGTATTTTCATCATAATGTAATCGATTTCAAAAATCAATCATTTTCTTTCAAAAACAATCATTATTAATCAAGTTATATAATAAAATGAATGTTTTTGGAAGTTATCAGAAAATAAAAAAACCTCCGTATTAGAGGTTTTCTTAATTGTGTCACTATAATATTAACGCCTTGATACCCTGGTATCCAAAATAAACTCCAAAACCAAGCAAAGAGATTCCGGATAATATCGAAATAGCCCTCAGACTGCTATAATTCAAAAACCTCCTGAATCCGGTCGTTATTGCCGCGACAAAAATATCCCACAATGCCAGGCCAAGAAAGATCATGCTGCTATAAATCAGCAGGTCTGTCCGTCCATAGTTGCTGGCGGTTTTTGCAAGAACAGAACCATATATACCCAGCCAGAAAAGGATTGATAAAGGACTGCTGATCGACATGAAAAATCCCGTAAGGAAACATTTTAGCAACGACTCTCTACCACGGCTGAAAGCTAGATCAATGTTATTCGCTTTTACAATACATTCAATACCAGAGTAGATGAGGACGAATCCGCCAAATAACCAAAGGAATATTTGAATAATAGGCATGTCCAAAAAATTCACAAGACCTAAATAGATTAACAGCATAAAAATAGCATCGGCAATCATTGACCCTGTCCCTACAATCCAGCATGCCAGAAACCATTTTTAATTCCCTTATCCAGCCTGGCGGAATTTACCGGGCCAATTGGGGCTGCCAATGTTAATCCAAGGAAAATATAACTTACTAGTAAACTGACACTCAAGACCTCGTCCTCCAACACACAAAAACTTTGTACATTGTATGTTCGAGAATCCAGTCTAATACTACCTGTCCAATTTTTTAAAATAGAGTTCCTCATATAATCATAAGCAGCTAGAGTGAATTTCTAATTGTAATCGATAGTATATATGCTATAATTATTATATAAATACGCGGGTGTGGCGGAATCGGCAGACGCGCTAGATTCAGGTTCTAGTGGTGGCAACACCGTGGAGGTTCAAGTCCTCTCATCCGCATACAAAAAAGGTGCCTATACAAAGGGCACTTTTTGTTTGGAAAAACTCTTTACATAAAATTTATTGCTACTCCACAAATAGTGTACACAAATATTTACGACTAATGACTTATGAAGCGTATAGAACAGAGTCTCAATACCTCGGGGGGAACAACCCTAAAAAAAGCAAAAACAGCCTGAATATCATCCAGACTGCTTTTTGTTTATGATTATCCGATTAGATTCTGGCTATGATTGTTAACCACTTCAAGAACCTTAGTTGTCTGCTCCATATCGTTTTGACAAATTGGGCAAGCGGGGACATTGCTGCTTTTAAAGTTGTCGCGAACCCAGCAATTGCAATCATCAGAAGTACATACCCATACTTTCGTTTCAGCGGTTACGATCTCTTCAGGCGGTTTTCTTCCAAATGCCATTTCCTCACGCTCCTATAGGTTTATTTATAGTACATTTCGATTTGGTTGGCTTTCGACAAGTTGTTTGTCCGGATCACTTGAAAAAGTGCAAGCAACCAAATATTCGAAAAGACCTTATCATCGTTCGATTGATAAAAAATTCATTTATTATAAAAAGCTGGCAAATGATACTTTTTATAATAAATGAAGGATCCGAAAGTTGATATCTATTCCATTCTACCACACTTTCTTATTTTTACCAAAAGTGACATACCGGCAGTGCATGTGCAACAGTTACTAGTATATTCTTTACCTCTAAAATTTATTAAGACTGACTGACTAAAAAAATATTCAAATTAGGTTGTACGTCTTCAGATGTCTGAATAGAAATAGTACAAGCGAATTACGCTTTGACTATTGGAGGTATTTTAAAAGTGAATGTCTTCTTAGGCTACATTTTTCTCGGATTATCACTAGCCGCCCCGATTGGGCCAGTAAATGCAGCACAGATGGACAAAGGAATCAAGAGCGGCTTTTTTCAGGCGTGGCTTCTTGGCCTGGGCGCCCTGACAGCAGATATTATCTATATGCTCACTGTCTATCTTGGAGTTGTTAAATATCTAGAGACTCCGTTCATGCAATCTTTCCTTTGGCTGTTTGGATTCTTTGTGTTGATGTATACAGGCGTTGAAACAATCATAAACGCTGGAAAAATCGTCATGGATAATAGAAGTGAAACTTCCGGTTTCAAGTCTTTTTTATCAGGGTTTGTCATGTCGATTTCAAACCCGCTGACAATCTTATTTTGGCTGGGAATTTACGGTTCTGTCCTTGCCAAGACCGCTTCCTCCTATGGAACCGGGGAACTTGTCATTTACAGCTTTGGCATCATACTAGGCCTTATTCTCTGGGATATCATTATGGCCGCTGTTTCCAGCAGCTTCCGAAAGCTACTTACAACAAGATTACTGACTATCATTTCCCTTATATCCGGACTATCATTAATTGGCTTTGCCCTGTTTTTTGGCTATCAGGCATTGAAGTTGTTTCTTTGAAAAAGGTTTGCCCTGATGTTTGGGCACACATATCCTGAAAAGCTGTCACAATAACAACCGAATCTTGACAGCTTTGACCTCATATCCTGAAAAGCTGTCACAATAACACCGGTTTCTTGACAGCTTTGACCTCATATCCTGAAAAACTGTCACAATCACACTGGATTCTCTTTGTTTATAATCGCAGGTGTGGTATCGGTCTCTATCCCAGCGCATGCAACGAGGGGTATAAAGACTGGTTATATTCTCAGTTTCTGTCCGAGCTCATTAAACAGAGGACACAAAAAGCAGATATGTTCCCGGTTTCAATTTCCACATAACTGAAAGCTTCTCTCTATCCTGCATTCTTTCTCTTTGCGGCGGATTCCTTGATTGTTTTTGATGTTTTCGATATATAATAGAGGTGACAAACTTAAAAGGATGAGCATTCATGAATATTACCGGACATACTGTCGAAATCCTTGAAGATCCATTCGGGCTTCTTACGGGGACTAGATATGAATACTTTTTAAATATCGAGGTAGATGAGGAGGACGAGCTCTTTACTGAAAAAGGCCTGCTTTTGAAGGTGCTTTTTCTGGTAAATGGCGATGAAAGACGGATCCTTCAAAGCTATTTCATTGAACAGGAATCAGAAAAGGTTCTTGATTTTGAACTTGAGGATGATGAAGTGGCACAAGTTAAGAGCTATTGTGAGGAAAACTTGCCTGCCGAGGATGAAACGGATGAGGACACAAATTAAAAAGAGCAGATTTCTGCTCTTTTTTATTGATTTTATACTTCTACTGTCTTACCTTCCTCAACGATATGATAAAGGAGGTGGGCAAGGTGTTGAACAGGTCCAAATTCCCCCTCTTCCACGTTAAGCTCTTCCGTGAAGTCCAGATCATTCAAATATAATGCTGAAAATTCATAGAAATCCTTCAGTCCAAAGCCGTAGCAATTCGATGGCTCCTCGTTCTGGTCCTCATATTGAAGCATCAAATAATATTCTTTGCCATCTTTATCTTCTGCATCAAAAAAGACAAAAAAACCTATATTCGTATCCAAATCAAACAAATGACGTGTTCCGCCCTCAGTAGCCTGGTCATAATCCTCACTGCTTAGTTTCTGGACCTTCATCGCTTACACCTGGTCTTCTGCGTGAAATTTCACTTCAAAGGTTTTCATTATTGAATAACACTCCAGTCTATAATTTGCATATGTTGATTAATTCTTATCTTTGAAAAAGATATGCTCGGCCCTGATTTCTTCTCCGACAGTCAGGATACCATAAGAGAATTCCTGCTGTCTTCTTTTATCAGTCGGTGAGCCGGGATTCAAAACTATTACGCCATTGATTTCCTTCAGGACAGGTATATGCGAATGACCATAAACAATGCAATCGACCTCGTCATCCACGAATGTTTCTATTGCCCTTTTTTCAGTAGTTTTCCCGGTGCCGTGTCCATGGACAATCCCTATATGAAAATCGCCAGCTTTTAATATTTCTTTCGTTTTGAGCATACTTTCGAGTTCAGGGCCATCCACATTACCGGTAACTCCAATAACGGCCCCATACTGTTTAAGCTGATTATAGAGCTCCTCGGTCTGCCAATCACCAGCATGAATTATGTAATCACAGTCTTCCAAATCAATGAGCAGCCTCTCAGGTAACTTCTTTGCCTTTTTCGGCATATGAGTGTCAGAAATGACCACGATTTTCATGGCTGCCCTACTCCCTTCGCCAACTGTTCTCTGCTATTTTACCCTGGTGGAAACGGATTAACCATTCTCAGGGTCTTTATATTTTGTCACATTAAAATAATCACTCGTCCTATTATAACTGTTGAACTCAATATCAAGGTCATGAAAATATCTGTGAAGCTGAAGTAATATATTCTTATCTTTTTTCCATCTTCAATGGTCTTGGAGTAATTTAAAATGGTATCAAAATCAGCTTGGAGCGCAGTATTGTCTGTTTCAACTGTTACCAGAACAGATAGGATTTCAGAAGCGATTTCCCTCTGCTCCTCCCAATCAACAGATTCTATTCCTCCCCAACCGAGAGTATCATTATATTTAGTATGAAATTCACGAATGAAGCTGCCAACTGTTGAGTAGCTTTCTTGCTCAGACTCTTCCTGGAACACCGCGACAGTCTGACCTCCGTTTTTAAGATTGCTTGAACCGCTTTTGCCCCTGACTTCTTGAAGATTACCTGCCTCCCACATTGAATAGCCAGCATATAGACCAAAAGCCAGCAAAAATAGACTTGCAGGTAAAATCATAAGTTTCCATTTGCTTTTCTTTTCCATCTGACTGCCCCCCCGTTAAAAACTTATCGTTCTTACACCGCAAATAAAACTAGTCTTAATATTATTTGACAGCCATCACAAAAAACCTTTTATTTCCAGTTCACATCTGGTTCTTCCATAAATGTCCCAAAAATAAAATAACATTGAGGAGGAATTGTATGTATTTTCATTTCGGAAAGGTACGTCCACACTTAACAACCTGTAGTGTTAACCCGGAAAATCAGGAAACCGCAATACACTTTATTTCTTTTATTGAACCGGTTGCTGATTCCCTATTTTACCGCAGGAATCATTTTCCTTACCCGATTTTAACACCAGAGTCATTCACACTGGAAATTCCGGCTCAGTACATCATGCTTTACTTATCAATTACTCTGATCTTCTAAAACTGCCTTCCAAATCCAAAAGGGTATTAATTGAGTGTTCAGGTAATAAAAGAGCATACTTTGAGGAAAAAGTCTTTGGAGAGCATTGGGAAAATGGAGCGATGAGTGAGGGTGTTTGGAAGGGAGTACCTCTCAAGACCTTGCTTGAGTTAACTGGAATTAAAACAGGCGTAGCTGAGGTCCTTTTTAGTGGAAGGGATTCTGGGATTAAAAACCGCCAATATATCCCCTATGAAAGAAGCTTGCCAATTGCCAAGGCACTTCATCCTGAAGTAATGATTGCATATGAGTATAATGGGAAACCACTCTCCCATAAACAGGGTTTCCCTTTCCGGCTTATTGTTCCTAGATGGTACGGAATGGCTTCTGTCAAATGGCTTAATGAAATCATTCTTGTTAAAGACAATTCACCTTGTTTCCTTAAGCTTGTTTCTTTTCCTTTGCCTTCGGTTTTGCTGCTGTTTTTTTCTTCTTTGCTGCTGGAGCTGCCTCTTTTTTCTTTTCTGGTTTGGTACGGTCAATAGAGGCCTGAAGCGCGGCCATAAGATCTGTAACATTGGAAACAGGCTCTTTTTCTGTTGGAGTGACTAGTTCTTTGCCAGTACGCTTTGCTTCTATTAGCTCCAATAAAGCGGTACGGTAATCATCCTTGTATTTATCTGGTTCAAACTCAGTTGTCAGCTGATCAATGAGCATGATGGCAGTGTCCAGTTCCTTTTCCGTTACTTTATCTTCTTCCGGTACATTCGGCACATCTACGGCATTTCTTACCTCATCGGGGAAATGGATGGTTTCCATTACGAGCGTATTATTATAGACACGCACTACTGCAAGTTGCTCTTTTGCCCGGATGATTATCTTTGCAATTCCAACCTTCTGCGATTCCTCCAGAGCCTTCCTGAGAAGAGAATATGCTTTGCCGCCACTCGCTCGGGGACATGAAATAGCTGCGCTGAAAATAAATCGGATCGATTTCAGTTATTTTTACAAAATCGATAATCTCCACGGCTTTATCTTCGTTTTCCTTCCTCAAAGCTTCAAGGTCTTCTTCTTCAAGGACGACAAACTTTCCTTTCGTATACTCGTAAGCCTTCACAATATCTTCGTTTTTCACTTCAACATCACACACAGGACATGTTTTCTCATATTTAATTGGTGAGTGGCACTCTTTATGCAGGGTACGCAGTTTGACGTCTCTATCCTCAGTCGCGGCATGAAGCTTGATTGGGATATTGACGAGCCCAAAGCTGATGCTCCCTTTCCAGATTGTATGCATTATGTTCTCCACCTTATCGTTTTATTACTAATGTGCTTAAGAATGGATTTATCATGCATTAAAACATTTGCCAGCGTACTAGTTTGAGGTTAAACAGGAACAATATAAATACGACTGGTGAAAGGATGGGGAAAATGCTGAAACCAATGCTCCCTACACTGGCGTTCGAAACGCCACAAGGGGATGAATGGCGTTATGAGATTAAATTTGATGGCTTTCGTGCCTTGTTGACCTGGGATCAGGAAATTGAACTGACAAGCCGAAATGGGAAACCGCTGCTTCCGCTGTTCCCGGAATTATCGGCGTTCCTGGCTGCTAATAAGGACAAGTTCCAGCCACATCTTCCTCTTACGTTTGACGCTGAGCTCGTTTACCTGGAGAATCCATATAAGGCGAATTTTGGCGCAATCCAAATCAGGGGAAGAATGAGGGCTGAGGGAAAAATAAAAGCAGAAGCAGATAGGAATCCATGCAGACTGATGGTGTTCGACCTTTTGAGAATACAAGGAAAAAATATAGCATCTGAAAGTTACAAAGACAGACGGATAAAACTTCAATCACTGTTTTCCGAGATAGGTCTGCCACTCTCTCCCAACCAACAAAACCCGGACTTGGTACAACTTGTCCACAGTGAAGCGGATTTGAAAGGCTTATGGGAAAAAGTCGTCATCTACGATGGAGAGGGTATAATTGCCAAACAATACAATAGCAAATGGGAGGAAGGCAAACGGACGGAAGCTGGATTAAGACAAAAAACTGGAAGTATGTCTCCTGCTTTGTGACGGCATATGAGAAATCCAATGGATACTTTTATATCTCCATTTTTAAAGACTCAAAAATTCATCAAATCGGCCTTGTGATCTTTGGCTTTAAGCCAGAAGAAAAAAATGCTCTCCATCAGATTATCAAGCAAAATAAAAGTGGCGAAGATGATCAATTCATTTATGTGGAACCCGGCATATGCCTTGATGTGAAATATTTGGAAATCTACGAGGAGCAGCTTCGTGAGCCTCATTTCCATCAATTCCGGTTCGATTTGAGCCCAGATTCTTGTACGTATGAAAAGTTCGTTTTCCAACAAAAGAACCTGCCACCGGATATTAAAATCACCCATCCAGACAAGCCAATTTGGAAGAACCGCCGATTCAAAAGGTAGATTTCATACATTACTTAAGGGAGATTTCTCCCTATATGCTTCCTTTCCTGGAAGACCGGCTATTAACAGTGATCCGCTATCCTCACGGCATGTTTGGCGAAGCCTTTTACCAAAAAAACGTTCCTGATTATGCACCAGACTTCGTCGAAACTTCGAACTCTGAAGGCATTGAGTATATCGTCTGCAATAATATGAAAACTTTGCTTTGGCTCGGAAATCAAATTGCCATTGAATTTCATATTCCCTTCCAAACGATCAGCAGCAAAGGGCCTGATGAAATCGTTTTTGACTTGGATCCACCCTCAAGGGATCATTTCCATTTGGCGATTAAAGCGGCTGTTTATATTAAAGAGGTATTAGATGAACTGAAACTGATCAGCTTTATAAAAACCTCTGGGAACAAAGGACTGCAGGTGTACATTCCGCTCCCGGATAATACTTATACCTATGATGATACCAGATTGTTCACCGCCTTTATAGCGAACTACCTTGTTTCAAAATATCCTGAATCGTTCACGATTGAACGGTTGAAGAAAAACAGGGGCGACCGCTTATATATAGATTACATCCAGCATGCTGAAGGCAAGACAATTGTCAGTCCATATTCTGCCCGAGGTAAATCACATGCTGGTGTAGCCACTCCCCTATTCTGGGAGGAAGTGAATGAAAATCTTAAGATTGAGGATTTCCATTTAGGAACAATCATCCAGCGCGTACAGAGGTTAGGATGTCCGTTCAGGACTTATTTTGCAGCTAAAGCAGAACAAAATTTCGAACCGGTCCTGAATGTATTGAAGGCAAAAAAATCCTGAGGAAGCCCCTCAGGATTTTCTTCATTAAAATTGGTTTAGATACTTTTCAGCATGCTCCTGAAGCTTGCTATACAAGTTTTCCTCGTTGTAATCTTCTTGTTCCAGAATCTCAGTAAGTAGTCCTTCTTTTGTAAAATCAACCTCAATTTGAGCTGAATAGACAAAAGTGGCATTGCCAATCAAATCGATTGTATAAGTCTCGTCTTCTTTATGGACAGCGCATTGAACCATCCCGCCATTATTGTACACATTTATTGGCTGGTCAAGTTCATTCTCCCCCATCAGGCATGTGACAAGTGTCGAGGCTGACATCGCTGTCCCACAAGCATTCGTATAGCCTACTCCTCGCTCAAAGGTTCTCACATAGATACTCCCTTTTTCAAGGAGCCTGATAAAGCTCACATTGACTCCGTCAGGAAATAAATCATTAGGGTTGTTTACCTTTTCACTCAATCTCGTTTGCAAATCGGATTCCAATTGCTCTTTGCTGACTATAGCCGTCAAATGAGGATTAGGGACTGCGAGTGCTGTAAACGTCAATTCCTCAGATAACTGCGTAATCTTCTCCTGAATCAGTGTCTCCTGGTCAAGATATAACGGCAAATCCTTCAAATCAAAAGTTACCGGCGAGATTTCCACCTGATAGGTTGGGATATCAATGAAAATCTCCTCATGCTTCTTCACCTTGAGGTTCGCTTTCATCGTTTCAATCACAGCTTCCTCCACGCCAAGCTTCTCGCATACATAACGGCCTGCGCAGCGAAGACCATTGCCGCACATGGATGCTTCTGTGCCATCAGAGTTGAAAATCCGATATTGGGCATCTGCAACCCTGCTTGGACGGATAAACAAGATTCCATCTGCACCTAGTGACGCTTCCCTGTCACAAAGCGCTAATGCAAGATCACGCCTTTTAAAATCATCAAATTTATAATTCCGGTCAGTTTCATCTATCAATAAAAAATCATTATTTGAACCATGACATTTAATCAAATCGATTATCATTGTAACGCCCCCAAAATACTTCGTTATATTACAAGATGCCATAAATAATGGAATTGTTCAATATTGAAGATAATAAGGATGTAAAATAAGTGTTAGCTGGCATGGCTTCTGCTTTTACCTTTTGGCATATAAAAAAGAACCAGCTTTAGATTGCTGGTTCTCCTTGAATTAAGATGCCATCTTTCTGCATTCTTCTGCGCATTTAAAGCATGCTTCAGCACATTTTTGGCAATGGTCATGGTCATGCTTTTTGCATTCATTGCCGCAAGCTTCACATATTTCCGCACACAAACCGCAAATCTGGTTCACAAAGTGGCTGTTTGTCTGCATAGCCGTAACTGCCATGCCACATATTTCAGCACATTCCCTGTCCATTCTGATGCACTCTGCCATCATTTTTACATTCTCTTCTTTTAAACAGGAATCAAAACAAACATTGCACGCTTCAATACATTCTATGCATGCCTGGATACAATCCTGGTATTTTTGGTTTACCATGTCCCAACCTCCTTATAGTCTCTATCTATTTGTTATCCTCTTGGGATTAAGATAAACGAAACTTTCGGAAATGGAATAATTTTCAAACTAATGATCGTAATACATATAGAGGCTGGCGAGAGCAGCAAATACAGCCAGGCGTTCTTCCTCCATCGAATAGTCGAATGTTACCACTGGGGTATTTGCTTCTTTGAAAAACCTCGTCCACTCCAATGGCATCCAGCCTTTCCGCAGCGTCGCGGTCGAAATGCCGTCTTCTCGTAGAAGCTTAAAATCACGAATGGAGCCTGGGGTCTTAACTATTTTCAACTTTCTTCCACCACCCAAGACAACTGAACCAATTGTCTCTTTGTCTTTCTTTTTCTCTAAAAATATACCAATTATATCATTGTGCTCATTCAGCATTTTAAAGCTATAACGTTCCTGTTTCAGTCTTCCTTGAAGATTTCCATTGGAGTCATAGATTCCAATTTCTTTCATTATTTTTTTATCTAGAAAATAAGGGATGAACCACCGGTAGCTTTTAGTAGTGATTTCTCTTAATTCTCCAGCCAGCATTCCGTCTGGAGTAAAAAAGAGGAGTCGTACTGCAGGCGCAGGAGCAAAAACAATAAGCAGGTTGTTTTGCTTTAAGATTTGTTTATCATTATATCGGTGAAATGCTTCTGTGCTCTCTTCTGATTTGTTTTTATATAAAATAAAGCGATTGTAATGCAGGAAGACTAAAAACAAGAATGGAACTGCCACAAGGAACAGAGGTATATTCCAGGAAAACAGCAGGCTTGCCGCCAAAATCATCGTAAGAAGCCCAGCTGATATTATAGAGCCATTTAAACTGATATAGCTGTCTGATTGTAAAATTGCCGAATACTCATATCTATTATCTCCTTGAAGAAACTCTATTTCGTCATTCTAAGTCTATTAATCAAAGAGCCCAATCATTCTACCTTTTTTCAATATAAAAACCGGACTGGAAAGTTCCAGTCCGGTCTTGCAATAGATTATTTCAATTTCAGTGCATTTACTGCATTGATCAGGCCATGTCCAGTTTGCTCGTCATAACCCGGTTTGAAAAGGTCTTCAGCTGAGTTCTGGATGATTGCCTTGACTTGAGCAGGAGTAAGTTTATCTTTGCCATGCTTCGCGATTACGACACCTGCAAGTGCAGCAGTTTTTGGCGCTGCCATTGAAGTTCCGCCTTTATAGCCATATCCGTGACCAGTAACCTCTTTATTAGCATTCAAAACTGGAACTGTGCTCAAAGCTAGGTAGCTATTAACTCTTCCAAGACCTGTTGAAGGATCATAGTTTGGTCCAAGGTCGCCGCCCGGTGCCATTATATCAATTTTCCCAACGCCATAGTTTGAGTAGAAAGCTAGATTCTTCAACGCGCCGCCAGCAGATACTCTGATCATTGTCTGGCTGCTAGGACTTCTGTGTGTTGCACCTGTATCATCGCCTGAAAATTTTCCTGGACTGCTAAGGTCCACTCCGTTGTTCCCGGCAGAACCAACAACTGTTACACCTTTCTTGATTGCGTACTGGATCGCGCGATTGAATAATTGAACATCTGCTACAATGTCCTTCGTGGCATACTCAGGATCCTGGAACCAGTCGTAGCCACCAAGCAACATATTTACTACATCGACATTATCGTCTGCAGCTGTCATTAAAGCTTCAGCAATATGGGAAGTTGCTGCTCCGCCTGTTGGACCGAATACTCTGTATGAGGCCACTTTTAGATCTGGTCCTACTCCAAGAGCTCTTCCTTTTGCCGCAATTGAACCAGCAACGTGTGTGCCGTGGCTGTTCTGGTCTTTGAAATAATATCTTGTTGAAATATGTTAAAAGAACTCATGATAAAAACTTCTTGAGCAGAAGGTTCAGGTATTTCAAATACTGCCCTTTCATTGTATTAAAAATCTTATTTGTTACAGGAGCCTGAAAATGAATGGAATTCGATATTCCTGACCTTCATATGCTTTTATCGCACCTACAATGGTAAATACCATGGCTAAAATACCGATCACCCACAGCATAAAGATCCCAATCAACAAGATGACAAGAATACCGCTGACAATTCCATATACAGTATAAGAAATAAAAAAGTTCATATATTCCTTTCCATGGTAATCAATATAGCTGGAATCATCCTTTTTAACCAGCCAGATAATCAGCGGTCCAAGAAAAGCAGTAAAAAAGCTAATAACATAAATGCCTGCTGCAATAAGTCTTTCATCATTTTTCGGCATTGTTTCCCCTCCAATACTCTTATAATTAACTTTACGGAAAAACAGTAAAAAAGTTTCATTAAAGATGAACTTTTTCATTATAATGAAAATTAAGGGTTTTCCTTTTAGAAGGAACAAAGTGTAGCTAATGTGCAAGAAAATAAAGACAGGATAGGATGGAAAATGAATAGGATACTACTTAAGAATGCAAATGTAATGCCAATCACCTCTGAGCCAAAGTCAAATTGTGATGTTCTCATAAAAGAAAGAAAAATTATAAAAATAGAATCTGAAATTACGATTGAACCTGGGTACGAGGTTATTGATTGTAACAACAAATTTTTGCTTCCAGGCTTCATCGATGTCCATACTCACCTCGGCCTTTATGATGAAGGTACAGGATGGGCGGGAAATGATGCCAACGAAACAATTGAGCCTATGAGTCCCCACGTTCGGGCGATTGATGGAGTCTACCCGCTCGACCCTGCATTCGGCGATGCACTTAAATATGGAATTACCACGGCACATGTTATGCCTGGAAGTGCGAATGTAATCGGCGGAACGACTTCTGTCATTAAAACGGCTGGAAAAAACGTTAAGAACATGATTATCCAAGAAACAGCAGGACTTAAAATTGCACTGGGTGAAAACCCGAAACGAATTCACAGTATGGGGAATAAAGATTCCATCACCCGTATGGGGATAATGGGGATGCTAAGGGAAGCTTTTTACGAGGCAATGAATGCTGAAAACCCTGAATCCTTGAGAGTTAGGCCGATCATCAGTGCGTT
This sequence comes from Mesobacillus boroniphilus JCM 21738, assembly GCF_000517385.1. Lineage (GTDB taxonomy): Bacteria > Bacillota > Bacilli > Bacillales > Cytobacillaceae > Mesobacillus > Mesobacillus boroniphilus. Next base: position 50,450 of record NZ_BAUW01000007.1, read on the forward strand.
GAACAGGGAAATCCCTGTAAGGATTCATGCCCATAGAGCGGATGATATCATGTCTGCGATCCGATTTGCTGAGGAATTCAATCTGGATTTACGGATCGAGCATTGTACTGAAGGCCATTTAATTGCAGAAGAGCTGGCCGGCCTGAACTTAAAAGTTTCAGTAGGTCCAACACTCACCCGCCGTTCGAAAGTGGAACTTAAGAATAAGAGCTGGAAAACTTATCAGGAACTGACTGACCATGGTGTTGAGGTATCTGTCACTACTGATCACCCATACACCCCAATCCAGTACTTAAACCTTTGTGCGGCCATCGCAGTGAGGGAAGGATTATCTGAACAAAAAGCACTCGAGGGAATCACGATTTTGCCAGCAAGGAACCTGCGGGTTGATGACCGTGTCGGCAGTATCGAGCCTGGGAAAGATGCTGATTTGGTCCTTTGGAATCAACATCCTTTTCACTTCAGCGCAAAGCCAATGTGGACGATGATCAATGGCAAAGTTGTTTATCAGATTTAGTCGAAAATCGCTGTAGATTCTTGGCAAAAAACACAGAAAAAAAGGGTGAAAAACCTATTTTCTTTTTTAAAAATATCATGTATTATACTCTTTGGAAATAAAATTTCATAAAGCAAAGTGATTAGGGAAGGCAAATGGTGCGCCACCAGTATCCTGGTTCTAGTGGGTTCGATTCCCACCCCGAATTTTTAGCAACTTACAAAAAATTTCGAGGGTGGCCGTGTAGTTACATTCGCACGGGATAGGAATGCCCTGCGTGGAGGGATACAATATGCTCAAGAAACGCGATCTACATGATTGCCACGAATTATTTGAGCTGATGGCGCATCCGGAGGTCTTCCCTTTTGTGCGCCAAAAGGCACATTCATATGAAGAATTTGTATTTATTACAAAGCAAACGATTGAAGCAGAAGAACAAGGAGAATTAATTTCCCGTACCATTCTTGACGAGTGGGGAGCTCCAATTGGCACGATCAATCTATTTGATATTCAGGAAGGAGCCGGTTTTTTAGGCACCTGGCTGGGGAAACCTTTCCATGGCAGAGGATACAACAACTTGGCCAAGGATGCTTTCTTTCAGGAATTATTTTATGATATTGGGATTGAGACCATTTTCATGCGTATCAGGAAAGTTAATATCCGCTCAATCAAAGCTGCAGAAAAGCTGCCTTATGTTGTGAAAGCAAACGAAACCCGCAAGCACATATATGAGCAGTTAAATGCTAATGGAGAGATTTACGACCTGTATGAAATTCCTAAGGATCAATATACACTGCATCTAAAAAGGTCTGGTGTCCAAGAAGAAGAAGCTGCACAGTTGTTGGAGGCATAATTCACCAATATACAATATACAAAACGCCCTGAAAAAGAAAAGACAGGGCGTTTTCTAATTTAACAAATCCTGCCCATTCGTTTCTTCCCGTTCCGATAAGGAAGCCTCTGACAGGAATGCTTCAAGTTCGGCATCTGTCAATGTTTCATACCGGCCATCCTCAAAGAAAACCTGCGTCTGATTTGGATTGATCCTATTCATGTTAAATCCTATTCCCATTTTCATCACCCCGCAGAATTAAACTAAATACTATCAATTATTAGATAATTCAACTTGAATTGACTGCTAATTGTCTTTAGTTTTCCCAAACTGCTTCTCGTTATGCAATTAGTTTTTTCATAAACGATCCTCCATAACCCGTTTTCTTATCATAATAAAAACGCCATGATTGGCGTTTTTGATGGTTCGTCCTAAAGGTTTCCACGCAGAGCTTTCCCCAGCACATCTTTGCCGCCGGTAACAGGGATGATACTTCCCGTTATAAAGCTGGAATCATCATTCGCAAGAAAGCTGATAACCCTTGAGATATCTTCCCCTGTACCAGGCCTGCCTACTGGTACGGAAGAGTCGCTGGCACTCATGGATTCGCTGATCGATCTTTCTTTCCACTCGCCTGTGATGTCACCAGGGCAGACCATATTGGCTGTAATCCCGTTTTCCGCCTCTTCCAAAGCAAGGGTCTTTGTCAATGAAGCCAGTCCTGACTTGGCCGCCGCAAACGCAGACCTGTAAATCCACCCAGGAGTTGACTCCACTCTGTCGAAACCAACCGTAATGATCCTCCCCCACTTTCTTTTCCTCATAGAAGGTATCAGCAAATTTGATAAATAGAAAACGGCGTTTAAATTGCCATTAATTAGGTAAGTCCATTCATGTATCTGATAATCAGCCATTTTCTTTCTTTCAGAAATATATGGTCCTGCATTATGAACAACTATATCAATCGCAGTGAATTCCTTCAAAGCCTGCGAAACAATTTTTTCACAATCTTCATAATTTGTTATATCTCCCTGAACACAGATATTCTTTGTGTTGAACATTTCTGATAATTCCCCCGCCAGCTGTTCGGCCTCTATTTTGCTGTTCCGATAATTGATAATTAAGTTTATACCTTCGGCAGCAAGCTGCAGTGCTGTTCGTCTTCCTAAACCGGTGGCACCTCCGGTAATCAAAGCCGTTTTATTTTCCACAACCTGTACCCCTCATCCTCATTAGATTACTTATCACTATACTAAAAAGAAGAAAGCTGTTTTGCAACTTTTAGCCTTCATATATTGATAACAATTTGACTTTAACCGCTGGGCCGATCCCTGCATATAATGTCCATATCGAAGATGATCTGCTTGAAAGGCGGGATATAATTGTTTCCATGGAATCTATTGCCGTTCGACCGAAATTCACAGAGGAAGTTTTTGGAGATGAAACCGGATGAAATCGAAAAATATGTCCAGCAAATGATGGGCAAAATGCTCCAGCCAAATATGCAAGGGATGTTAAAACCTGAAGAATGGATTAAAGGGATGCAGCAGCAACACACACCTGATCCAGCCAAACCGACTACCGGATTAGGCGCGGAAATGTTTGAAACTCATGATTTTGTTTTTGTCAGGGTACCGCTAAATGAAGAAACCTGGCTTAAACAAATGAAGCTTTTTTATACTTCTAACCAGGTAATCATCGAACATATTCCTGATATGTCAGATAAACACACATTAGTATTGCCAGCAACCGTTAAGCGGAAGGGAGCGGCAGCCAACTACAAGGATGGAGTTTTGGAATTAAGGCTTCATAAGATCGTGGATATGCAATACGCAGAAATCGACATTTCCAAATGATTGCCACGGAATCTACGAAAAGAGCATAAAAAAAGAACAGCCTGATGGCTGCTCTATTACATTTTATTATTTTCCAATGAACATTTGTGTCCAATAGTTTCCTGTTGCCACATGGCCTACACCAATGTGTGTATAGCTTGAGTTTAAGATGTTTGCACGATGGCCAGAACTATTCATCCATGCTTTCACTACTTCCTCCGGTGTACGCTGGCCCATAGCAATGTTTTCACCTGCTGAACGGTATGAGATTCCAAACTTCTTCATCATATCAAAAGGTGAACCGTAAGTTGGGCTAGTGTGGCTGAAATAGCCTTTACTTTGCATATCGCGGGATTTTTCCCTCGCTACTTTGCTTAGCTCAGTATCAAGTGCAAGTGGCTTCAAACCATTCTTGGCTCTCTCCTGATTTGTCAACTCTACTACTTTTTGCTCATAAGCACTAACAGCTGAAGATACCGGTGCTGCAGCTGGTTCTTGAGCAGGTGCTTTAGCTGGCTCCTGAACTGGTGCCGGAGCTGGTACTGGAGCTTTTACAGGCTCCTGTACATTAGTGTTAGTTGGCTGTGCTTGTTTCCATGAAAATTGGTAGTTCTTAAAATACTTTTGTAAGATAGAATTGATTTGTTCATTGCTAACATTTCCACTTTGATAGTAGTAAACCTTTGACTGTATAGTAGATGCATCTGCTTTATCCATGGCTGGATTGGCAGCGAATAAGGCAGCTGCAGCGAAAGCTGTAAGAATCATTTTCTTGTTCATTCTCGAATTCCTCCCGAAAATTTAGTTTGTCTCTCTCTTGCAAACTAATCATATCATGGGTTTTTTGTAATAAACCTGGATTAAAAAGGAAACACTATTATTCTAGTAATAATAATTTTGTTAAATTCTTCATATTAAGCCTGAGTTGCAGAGATTAAAAGGCTTTCAAAGATTTTTTTCATACTAGGGATTGATTCTAGTTTTTTCCTTTTCGTATTTTCCACACCAGTTTACCCAAAAAGAGGAATAATAAAGATATTGACAGCCTTTAAGATTTACCTTCTACATGACAATTTTTCGTTCATATGACAATCATTATTGTATGTTACACGAAAAAGTTCAATCCTCAGTTCTTACGTCAATTAGCTGGAACTATAATGGCATGAAAAAAGCGGCAATCGCCGCTTTTCCCTTAATGTCCACTCTTTTCATCTTTCTGTGTATCATGCTCTTCCATATCATTCATTTCAGTGGATTTTCCATTTTCCTCTGGCTCGCTTGGGTTGCCGATCACAAATTCAATCTTAGGCATATTGTGCATGCTGCGTGCTGTAACGTGAGCAATGATATAGTAGGTTCCTTCCTCCCCAAACGATTTATCCAAGGAATAAATCCCGTTTTCATCATGTTCGACCACTATCTTTTCATGTTCTTCTGCTTGAGAACGCCAGATTTCGAATTTCACTTCGTCGGCATCCTTAACTTCTTCTGTTCCATAAGTAACCTTGGCCTCGAAAGTAATTTCTTCATTTAATTGAGCTTTTTCAGGATTTGCTGTAAGCTCAACTTCCAAGAATTGCGGTTCTTCTTCTACTTCCTGCTGTGCACAAGCTGTCGCTAACAAACCTAGCAAGACTGGCATTAATGTAACCAACAATCGTCTCATTCAATTTACCCCTTAAATAATTTTATGTTATCGTGGATCCATATTTCGTAAAGATGATTAACTTTTTTAACAATCTCTATAATTCCACGGCCGGAAAATAAAGACTAATGGTCGTTCCTTTTCCTAGCTCACTTGCTATTTCCATTTTACCATCATGTAGCTTAATTAATTTATCAACAATCGCCAGACCGAGTCCAGTACCACCATCTGCCTTGATCTCGCCTTATTCACTCTATAAAAACGTTGAGTCAGCTTGTTGATATCCTCCTCTGGTATGCCGGTTCCAGTGTCTGCAATTTCAACTTTGCAGCCGTAAGCGTGCTTAGAAAGCATGATTGAAATGCTGCCGCCGCTTTCTGTATAGCGTATCGAATTGTCGATAATGTTCTGGAAGATCTGTTCGAGTCTCCCTTCATCTCCGTAAATGATGATATCTGGATCAAGATCGAGTGTTAGCCTGATATTTTTTTCTTTCAAGGCTGGACCATACTTGATTATAAAATCCTCCATGAGCTGTGCCAACGGGAAAGGATTTTTTATTAACCGGTATTCATCGGCGTCCAGTCTCGATAAATCGAGTAAATCCTCAACAAGCTTAACCATCCTGCCAGATTCCCTGTTAATAAGCTTTAAATATTTATTCTTTTCTTCCGTTTCTTTTATCATACCAGTTTCCAGGGCTTCGCTATAACCTTTTATATAACTGATTGGTGTCCTGAGTTCATGAGAAACATCCGCGAGGAATTCCCTCTTTTTCTCATCCTCTTTCTGAACAGACTCGGACATATGGTTGAAGGCTTTTGCAAGCTGGCCAATTTCGTCGTCTGATTTAATATTGACCCGTGCTGAATAATCTCCTCCAGATACTCTTTCGGCTGCCTCCTTCATGGCAGCAAGAGGCCTCGTTAGCCTGTGAAGCATTTTAAAACCCAGGAAGCAGCAATAATTATGAATAATACACCGCCAATCAGCCATAAAAAAGAAAAATCAACGGTTAACTCAGAGATCTTAGCGAGGGGAACATATAAATAAATAATTCCTTCAAGCCGGTTGTTATCAAGGAGTGGAATCGCCACAGCAAGAATCTTCCTGCCAAACCTTTCCTCAAATCCTGATTTCATGACCGGTTCACCTTTCAAAAGCAATTCACGCTCTTCCTTCCCTATCAATGTCTCATAGTCAATTGAATATGGGAGGCAGGCGCTTAATTCTTTTGGGTTATTGACAAGAAAAACCTCGGATTCCGATTTTTCATTATACCATTCTACCTGCTGTTTCATTTCATCGGTCAATGGGCCGCCTGTATAGTCGCTCGCAAGGCGGTTCCCTTCTTCTAGCAGAGATTCTTCAACTATATCGACATATAACTTTTCATAAAAAAGATAGGATAAAAAGAAGGAATAGAATACAGTCACCAGAATTGTGGCAGTAACCGTCAGCCAAAGTTTTTTAAACAGGCTGTCAGAAAAAGAAATCATGTTGCTGGCACCTCAAATTTATACCCTACACCCCAGATTGTTTGAATATAGTCTCCTGTCCCCAGCTTCATCCTCAGCGTCTTGATGTGGGTGTCGACTGTCCTCAGGCTGCCATGGTAGTCCATGCCCCACACAAATTCAAGAAGCTGCTCCCTGCTAAGGGCCTGACCATGGTGCTGAACAAGAAAAACGAGCAACTCAAACTCCTTGAGGGTAAGCGGGATAACTTCTCCATCAACACTGACCCTTCTGCCCTTTTTATCAATATTGATTTTTCCTAAAGTCACTGTATCTTCATCATTCTTGACAAAAGAGGTCCTTCTTAACAAAGCATTGATTCTGGCTACAAGTTCTCCAGGACTGAAAGGCTTGACTATATAATCGTCCCCTCCAAGCTGGAGGCCTCTCACCTTATCCCATTCTTCACCTTTAGCAGATAAAAAGATGATCGGCACTTGTGAAAAGGTACGTATCTTTCCGCAAACAGCAAAGCCATCTTCAAAAGGCATCATAATATCAAGGATTACAAGATCAAAATCTTGTTCATGAAGTTTTCTCAAACCTTCAACACCGTCAGCAGCATGGACACATTTAAATCCGGAATTCTCCAGATACATTTGAACAAGATTACGCATATCCTCTTCGTCATCTATGATCAAAACATTTATGGGATTCATCCTGTTATCTCTCCCTCGTCACTATTTGGAATGGCCCGTTACCAACTTCAAGCGTTTTTTCGATGCTTAAACTTTCCGGGTCAATTATATACACTTCGTTGCTGTCGTACCCAGCAACAATAAGCTTATTGGCAAAGAAATCAATTTCGAATGGATTCGCACCTACCTTTAAAGAACCCTTCTTTGTTCCATCCTCTGCCAATTTATATAGCATATTCGATCCATGGCTCAGGACGAATATATCATCTTCATCCTTTGTGAAATCCACTGGCATAACAGGCGCAGAAATCTCTTTTATTAAACGTCCATCATTAATGTCGTAAATGTGAATCAGCTCTTCAACTTCAGTTCCCTTTCCGTGCCCGCCAATCCATAGCTCATCTTTCTCCCTGCACATTAGTGCTCCGGCTGCTGCAGGATGGATCTCAAACCCTGGAAGCCGCTCTTTATTTTCCAGGTCGACTATGCTCAGCATTTCTTGATTATAACTGATCGCATAGAGTTTTTTCTCAGCCTCCAGAAGTGTCAACGGCTCATTTTCTACCCTAACTTCATCCACTTCTGTCCCACCGATATCGAAAAAACGGACACTGTCCCTTTCCTGGTCTGCGAAAGCAATTTGGGTTCCATCCATGACTAATAATGCGTTTACGATTCCCTCTCCAGTTTTCCAGGACTCAATCTTCTTCCCTTTGCTTAATGAGTATAAGTCAGCAGTACTCAAAGCCTTTCCATAAAGCAATATCGTATCCTTATCAGGAAGGATCAGTCCTCCGATGTAAGGGCGGTCTACATCCCAGTCAGGTAATTTCTCACCCTTTTCCATATCATAGAATGAAATTGTCATTTCCTTGATATTTATCGTAGATATAATAGAAGAATCTTTTCGTATAGGCTCAAAAGATTCAAAAGAGCAGGCAGATAATAAAACAGTGAAAGTCGTTGCGGCAATTAGATAAATCAACTTCATAATTTACTCCTTTTCTTTCACAAGTATCTCATAATATTATATCTCTAATTTGTGATAATTCTATGAAATCGAGCTAGAGGGGGTATCTTTTATCAGCTATCTCGGTTAAAAAGAAAAAACTTGCCGCCATTCTGGCGACAAGTAATTTAGTATGTAAATGTTATTTTAATATTATTGCCTTTTTAACGGCTATTTCTTTCAGTTCTTCAGCAAGCACTTCTAGTTCCCATGGACTATCTGATTCAATAAGGAGTTCGTTAGGTTTCATGCTGATTTTAAAATAAGATTCATGGAAACCCCCACTGAACTCAATTTGCCCCTGGGATACTATGCAACGATTGTCATGATTCTCAATCCAGCATCCCTTAACCAACAATTCATGGATAACTTCGACATGAACATTTTCTCTAACAAGTTCCAACTCCACGCGGCTTAAACCAGACATCAGAATTCCTCCTTGTTACTAATTGTCGAAATATTCTTTTCATTAATAGTGTACGAATTAATCTCTAAACAAGCAAGCATATTTCGACATTTTCTGGATAAAACCTTCAGTATATAATGAGGCCACCGAACATTTTGTGCAAAAAAAGAGACGGCGAGCGCCATCTCTTTTGAGATTATTCAGTTGGACCTTGCCATGCCATCATGCCGCCTTGCATGTTGATTACATTATAGCCGTAGTACTCAAGGAATTGAGTGGCTCTAGAACTGCGGCCACCTGAACGGCAGACCACTACATAAGTTTTGTTTTTGTCCAATTCATTCATCCTGAATTCAAGCAGTCCTAGTGGAATATGCATTGCTCCCGGAATTTTACCTTGTGCTACTTCACTTACTTCACGAACATCTACAACTTCGAATTCATTCGAGCCCAATCCTTTTTGTACTTCTGTTGGTGTCATCTGGCGCATTTCAATTTCCTCCCCATTCTAATTACCAGGCGCTCATGCCGCCCTTTACATTAGTAACATTATTAAATCCTGCTTTTTTCAATAACTTGCTTGCCTGGCTGCTGCGCATGCCGCTCTGGCAAATGACAACTACATCTTTATCCTGCGAAAGTTCTCCTGTGCGGTTGGCAAGCTGTTGAAGAGGGATATTCTTGAATCCTTTGATGTGATTCCCTTTATATTCTCCTGGGGTCCTAACATCCACGTATTGCACCCCAGCTTTCTTTGTTTTCATCATTTCACCTAGTTGTGCTGTCGTGATTTGATTTACTCCCTTAGTTGGAGCGAAACGGCTCCATAAGAAAGCTACAGCGAGAACGACAATTAATACATTAATTACTACATCCATCCGTATGCACCTCTTTATCATTTTAGTTACTCATGATCTTTGACGGGAGGGAATCTTGATTATCCCTTTATACTCATATGGGTATTTTAAGCGACAAAAAATACCTTGTCAAGAATAGAAATCATATTATTTTCTGCTCTTGACAAGTAATTCTACAGCATCATTTACTGCCTGTGAAGTTTCTCTTCCTTCTTGCAAATCGTTAATTAGGCATTGTTCGAGATTCTTGCTGACAACCAAAGCAATAGTACGGTCAACTGCAGAACGGATAGCAGATAATTGGGTCACGACGGACTTGCATTCTTCCTGTTCTTCAAGCAGCCGGATGCTGCCCCTAACCTGTCCTTCGATTCTTTTCAGACGATTGACAATTTCCTTATTGTACTCCACCTTGCCACCTCCTATTGTGATGGACCAGTAATGGTATATCCTGTAACATTGTAACCATATTTTTTAAGCAATCTTGCACCAAAGTTCTTTTCCAATTCATTTGAGGCAATAATGACAATATGCCTATTCGGAATTTCTTTAATATATCGTTTTAAATACCCGCAAGGAATGTTGATTGCGCCATTTACTGGATTTTTCGCAGAATCTTGGTAATCTCTAAGATCGACAAATACTGCATCCTTCTCAAAATCTTTTACTGCAGGCAGATTTCTTACTGGAACATAGCGGTTGAAAATTAAAGTGACCAAAAGGAGACTGATGATTAAACTTGTGAGCAACTACTCTTCACCTCTTGTTATGTCTTGTTCATTACTGAACTTACAATATAAATAATATACCATAAGGGGTATAAAATCAATAGATAAAAATAATATTCTTTAACCTTTTCAGTAACACACAAAAAAGAAGCAAGGATTCCTTCCTTCTTTAATAATTTTATATCCTTTTGTCATCTCACACACCAATATAAAAATGCCAATTCAGCGTGGTCGATAATTACTTCCCTGCTTCATCCTGGATTGCTTCAACCAGTTCCATATGCAACTGTAACAACAAGATTTTACTTTCATTTGATAGGGAGGCTTCTAAAATTCTTTTTGTGGCAAGGTAGTATTTTTCCATTAATGTCCTTCTTGCTCTAGGATGGGAATTTTCATCCTTCAAATCTCTTTGTATTGCTTCCCTTAGAATGTTCTCTGATGACTGGTCAGATTGAAGTTTTCGATTGTTCCATAAAGTCCTGTACTCATCTAGAATCTTTTCATAATCCATTGCAAGCATCCTTATGCCTCCTGCAGATAATAACTAGGTCAAACCCTCACTAGTATATTTACATATTTTAAGCAGACAATGCAAAAAATAAGTTAAATTACTTTAAAGGAGAATAGCTATGAGCAAACCATATCGATGCCCTAACTGTAAGACTAACAGGACAAGATTCAATATGATCTCCCAAGTACCGCAGCCTGTAAAATTAAATCCCCAATCTGGCGAAATAGTGGAGCAGTATTCAAACGACCAGCTTGAACCTTTTCATCTTCCATACAAAGGCCCAGAGCTGAAAATCCAATGCGCAGCCTGCGGATTGGTAGAGGATGAAAAAACCTTTGCCAAATTTGGTGAAAGTTAAGGATCATTTCACAACATACAAAAAGCTTGAGATTTTCTCAAGCTTTTTATTTGCTTAACTTAATCCAATTTCTTCAAAGAAATTTATTGAATCCACTCTCCATTGTTCATTAGGCATGAATCTCACCAGGATGACTTCACCGTTAAAAGTCTTGCCGCCGATCCCTTTGAGCTGCAAATTAAGCTCAACTGGAACGGTAAGGCTTAACTGATCTCCCACATCCTCGGCAGGCAGAACTTCCATCCGGGAAATCCTGATATTATCAATTTTAGGCAGCAGCTTTTCCCACTCAAGGTCTTGAAGTGAGATCATGTAAACGATGTTTCGATCCTGTTGTTTTAACCCTGCAATATATGCATTGACCAAATCGTACGGGTCCGTTTGTTCCAGGTATTTTTCGAGCTTCCCTGCTGACTTTAGAATCATAAGTTTATGGGATAGATCCATGAAGTTCGTCCTGTGGGTCGTGCTCCCATAAAAATGGATGCAGAAATGTCCAGGAAAGTTATTTTTCAAGGCTCCGCCTCCGTGTGGCATTCCATGCATTGAGGCCGCGATTTTCTCATCTTCAGAGATGACGATAATCGCTCTGCGCTTCCAGCTCCACTTCCCATTATAAATCTTCTTCATGATTGCGGTATCTTTTGGAGTTAACGGCTGGACATCCGCATGGTTGCTTCCCGCCCTCCTTTGTACCTGAAATTCCAACCCTGTTTCCAAATCGACCACTGTGAATTTGGTGTACCTGGGCAGAATTTCATTAACCTCTTCCCACTGTGTCATTTTGATTTGGGTTTTCGGATTCTTCTTGGCTTCTATGTTATTTCCAGTGAAGGCAAGAAGAACAATGGTTATTATCATAATTTTCATTGTGTGCATTCAAATCATCTCTTTTTTTCGGCTTAGGTCACGGATTCAATCTTGAAGAATAGAATAATGCTTCATGAAAGTTTTTGCTTTTTTGCTTTTTGCTATTCAGAAGTGCTCAGTTTTAAGCAAATAAAAACCCAGCAAAGCTGGGTAAAAGTTAATCATTTCTATGGTTTTCTACATATTCCCTTGCTTTATCGATCGCGATAGGGATTGCTTTTCCATCTTCATAATGTTCTTCCTGAACAAGCGCGTTTGCTATTTCAATAGCTTTCTCACGGACGTCAGGATCAAGGTTTTTCATTGAAGCAGGATAATCATTCTTTATCCAAGGCATTTTCTTCATCCTTTCCATCGAAGATATTCATTTTGTTACCCTATGTCCAGCAATTGAAAACAGACTTACTTTTCCAGCTTCTTCAGCTGCTGTTCAAGCTGGATCCAGTCAGTTACCTGGCCGATGAAAACGAGATTGAGCGGCATTTTCATATATTCCTTCATATATAATGGCATTCCATACGAATACTGGAAGAGGTCCGGATATTGAGAATGGTCAAATAATACATATCCTTTTATCCGGTATATGGAATCCGGCAGCGACCTTAAAAAACCTTCAAAATCTTTCTGGCTGACAGCCCCCTGGAATTGATGCACAAACGTGCTTAGTCTCAGATCTGCCTGAACATGCGCTCCCGCACTTTTAACTTTTTGGGTATGTGCCAATCCCTCCAGCAGTTTAATGGGCACTTTCGAATAGGTGCTCAAAATACATTTTGCTTGAGAATTTAAGCCTTGAATGTCAATACTGATTTTTGCCTGCTCTGATTCATTGAGCAGATCTGATTTATTGACGATGATAAGGTCAGCATGCTTCACTTGCTCAAGCAAAAGCTGATGGACCTGGGGGTTTAATGACTGTCTATTGAGCCACTGCTGGCCATCTACTGTCGTAATGATTCCTTTTATCTCAAGCTTGTCTGCAAACAATGGAGAAAGGACAGCATCCAAAACTTCTACAGGATGAGCTGCACCCGTCGTTTCAATATAAATGGCATCCAGTTCGTGATCAAATAACAATCCTTGAAGCTGGGATTCGAGCTTATCCTGAATCGTACAGCAAATACACCCTCCCAACAGCTCCTTTAAAGGAACATCTTTGTCAACGGCATCTGAATCAATCGATACCCTGCCCAGCTCGTTCATCATAACTGCAATATTCCGTCCGCTATTTTTTTCATGCTGTAAAATTTGCTTAAGTAATGTTGTTTTGCCTGTGCCCAGGAAACCGGACAAAATATAAACCTCTGTTTTTTTCATGTTCTCATCACCTTATTTTTTTCTATGTAATATGGAAAATCTCCAGCAAAAGCTGGAGATTCTTTTTATTTATTCATTTCCTGCTTTAACACTTCTATTGCTTTCTGAATTTGTGGATCGTCATTTTTAATCTGTTCGCGCAGAGCATTCATTAATTCAATAGTCGAGCTCCCTTTAAGGATGCCTGTTTCTTCAAGCTCTTTTGATTTTTGGAATGCCATGACAGCTTCCTTTGTCTTTTCATCATAGAAACCATCCTCACGGCCTGTTTCAAACCCTAGAGCTTTCAGCATCTTTTGTGCAGCCTTGACTTGTTCAGAAGCTGTTGATACCTTCAGTTCAGTTTCCGGATCGATGAAAGGTAATGAGGCATATTCAGGCATTGGGACTTCATGGTCCGGCTTAATGCCTTTCTTATGAATCCAATTACCTTTAGGAGTCAACCATTTTTCTGTCGTGAACTTCATATTCGAACCGTCTGAAAAATCCTCCGCTCTCTGGACTGTGCCTTTTCCGAATGACTTTTCGCCGACAAGAGGAACTCCAGCTGATTCACTGACTGCTCCTGCAAGGATTTCGGATGCACTTGCACTCCCCTTATCAATGATGACAACTAAAGGAAGGTTATTATTGTTTTCGTTCTCTGATGCATATTTCTCTACATTGCCTTTACGGTCTTCTACCTGAAAGAGTATTTCTCCCTCAGGCACAAAGAGACTGGATATTTTAATTGCCTGATCCAGGAGTCCACCTGGATTTTGGCGAAGATCCAGGACGAGGCCTTTCATTCCTTGTTTCTGGAGGTCATTTAAAATATTTACTAGCTCATTTGCAGTATTTTGCGAAAAATTGGTTATCTGGACTTTGGCAATCCCGCCGTCCATCATTTCACCATATACCGTTTCAATCGGTATCGTGTCTCGAGTTATTGTGACATCGACTGGTTTTTCTCCACCCTGGCGAAGGATTGACAGCTTTACGTCTGTACCTTTTTCTCCTCTAATAAGAGCCACTGCTTCAGTCGTACTCATGCCTTGAAGGCTTTTTCCATCTACGGACATGATTTTATCCTCTGGTTGAAGGCCTGCTTTTTCCGCAGGAGAACCCTTCAATGGAGTGACAATAAAAATGAAACCATCTCTTTCCTGAATTTCCGCTCCAATTCCCTCAAATGAAGACGACAGACTCTGATGGAAATTCTTTGCGTCTTCCTGGCTCATATAATCCGAATATGGATCGTCCAAGGATTCAAGCATTCCATCTATCGCACCATTTATCAGCTTTTCCTGATCAACTTCCTGAAAATAGTCATTCTTCAAAGTATCATATGCGTCGTATAGCTTTGCAAATTCTTCTCTTTCTCTAATTACCTGCACTGCTGGCTTGTCTTCGCCGAAAGCAAGCGCAAAGGTAGTGATTCCCGCTGTTAAAAAGACTAGAAAAAACAGCAGCATTGCAAAGTGGAACTTCTTTATCCGAAGAAAACTATTTTTAGTCTCAGCTTCTGCTGGCTTTTCTTGACCCTTTAGTTCTTCTGTGTTTTCTTCATTCATATTTTGCTGATCCAACTCTTTTCACCACTTTCCAATCAAGCTTAAAATCCTTAATGATTAGGATAACATTTTTACGGTAAAATTAACAGAAAAATAGGTAACGGCCAAGAATCTAGAATCCGGAGGCCCTTTCTTGTGCTTGCCAATGAAAAAAGCAGCGGTCATAAAAACCGCTGCTTCATTACTATTCTACATCGTACCCTTGATCTTCTACCGCTTCCTTCATTTTGCTTACTTCAGCTTTTGATGCATCATATTCTACCTCAGCTTTTCCTTCTGAAAGGGAAACGACGACGCTAGCCACTCCGTCTACTCCCATCAAAGCGTTCTGAACTGCCTTTTCGCAGTGTCCGCAAGTCATACCTGATACATTTAAAGTTGTTTTTTCCATTTGAAATCTTCCTCTCTTATTTAAATTTATAACTTAATCCGCTTCAAACGAAGGGAGTTAGTCACTACAGAAACTGAACTGAATGCCATTGCTGCGCCTGCTACCCATGGAGCCAGGAGACCCATCGCAGCAATCGGGATGCCCGCTGAGTTGTATGCGAGAGCCCAGAATAAATTTTGGCGGATATTTTGCATTGTTTTTTTGCTTAATGAGATTGCTTTAGGAATCAGGGTCAATTCACCGCCTAGAATGGTGACGTCTGCAGCCTCAATGGCAACATCCGTCCCAGTTCCGATGGCAATCCCAATATCAGCAAGCGCAAGTGCAGGTGCGTCATTGATGCCGTCCCCGACCATCGCGACTTTCTTGCCTTTTAACTGAAGTTCTTTTACATGGTTCGCCTTTTCTTCAGGAAGGACTTCTGCTATTACATTGTCTACACCAACCTGGGCTGCAATTGCTTTAGCAGTTCGCGTATTGTCACCAGTAAGCATATACACTTCAATACCCATGGATTTGAGCTCTTCAATCGCCGTTTTCGCTGTTTCCTTGACTGTATCGGCAACTGCAACAATCCCGCTCACTTTATTGTTGATTGCGATCATCATCGCAGTCTTGCCTTCAGTCTCCAGTCTCACGAGGCGGTCTTCAAATCTAGTGAATTCAATACCTTCTTTGCCCATCAGTTTTCTTGTTCCTACAAAGACTTTTTCACCGTTGATGGTTGCTGCGATTCCATGTCCTGGTATCGCTGAGAATTCATCCATTGTTAAAACTTCTATCTTTCTTGCGTTGCCGTATTCCACAATGGCTTCAGCCAGAGGATGCTCGGATGCTTTTTCAGCAGATACTAAATATTTCAGGACCTTTTCTTCGTCACCAAAAATCTCAAGGTCAGTTACACTTGGTTTCCCTTTAGTAATTGTTCCCGTTTTATCAAGAACAATAGCATCGATTTTGTGAGTAGCTTCTAAGTGCTCTCCGCCTTTAAAAAGAATTCCGTTTTCTGCGCCTTTTCCTGTTCCGACCATGATGGAGGTTGGGGTTGCGAGACCAAGTGCGCAAGGACAGGCAATAACAAGCACGGCAATGGCTGTTTCAAGAGCCGAGGCAAAGTCACCAATGGTGATGAAAAAGTACCAGACAAGGAAGGTAACGATGGCGATGGCTACAA
This sequence comes from Mesobacillus boroniphilus JCM 21738, assembly GCF_000517385.1. GTDB lineage: Bacteria > Bacillota > Bacilli > Bacillales > Cytobacillaceae > Mesobacillus > Mesobacillus boroniphilus. The sequence continues at coordinate 66,590 of NZ_BAUW01000007.1, forward strand.
CAATGGGAACGAAAATCCCTGAAATCTGATCCGCCACACGCTGGATTGGCGCCTTGCTTCCCTGAGCGTCCTCGACCACTTTAATAATTCCTGCAAGAGCCGTATCTTTGCCAACCTTTGTCGCAGTCATCGTCAATGTGCCATTCTTATTAATTGTAGCACCGATCAAAGAATCGCCAACTGCTTTTTCAACCGGAATTGATTCACCGGTAATCATTGCTTCATCAACAGCGGATTGGCCGGATACGACCTTTCCATCTACCGGGATTTTCTCTCCTGGTTTAACAATGATGGTATCATTTACTCTTACTTCTTCAATGGGAATTTCAATCTCTTCGCCATCACGAATGACGGTCGCTTCTTTTGCCTGAAGGCTTAAAAGCTTGGAGATTGCTTCAGTTGTGCGTCCTTTTGCAAGTGCTTCAAACAATTTTCCAACAAGGATCAAAGTAATCAGGACAGCACTTGTTTCAAAATATAAATGCGGCATATAATCCGGATTTCCAATTGTTTTAATAGCTTCTGCCAGACTATAGAAATACGCGGCAGATGTACCAAGAGCCACCAGGACATCCATATTCGCACTCTTGTTCTTGAGCGACTTATAGGCACCAACATAAAATTGCCCGCCAACCCAAAATTGTACCGGTGTTGCCAATAAAAGCTGGAACCACGGATTCATCAACAGATGTGGCATCGGCAGTCCAGTGTCCCAAGGAGCGTGGCCTATCATTGTATATAGAAGCGGAAGTGATAAAAGAATGGATATAAATAACTTCCGTTTCTTTGCATTGATTTCTTCTTCTTTTTGCTGAGCCTTTGCTTCCCGCTGGACTTTTTCCTTAGCATCATAGCCCAGGTCCTGGATTTTTGAGATGATTTTATCAGCTGACAGGACAGCACTATTAAATTCAACTGAAGCCGATTCGGTTGCAAGGTTAACGGTTGCTGATTCCATTCCTTCCATTTTGTTCAGTACCTTCTCAATCCTTGTTGAACATGCTGCACAGGTCATGCCGAAGACATCGAAATCCATTTTTTCGTTTCTGACACCGTACCCCAGGTCGTTGATTTTATTGAATATATCATCAGGTTTAATTTTTTCTGATTCATATGTGACTGAGGCATTTTCCATCGCAAGGTTCACGGTTGCCTCGACGCCTTCCATTTTATTAAGGACCTTCTCAATCCTTGTGGAGCAGGAGGCACAAGTCATGCCTGTTATGTCGACAGTCATTTGCTCTTTCATCAATTACACCCCGTTTCAATCGAAAAATTTCATATCCTTCACACCAATTACTATACCCCTGTATAGTATATTTAGCAACCGAAAAGTTTGTGTTTGTTTTTTATTTTACCATTAATTGTGCATACAACAGTTAAAAATGTCACATTTACTGCTTGCTGCCATCTCTGGAGTATGAAAGATGGAATATCAACATAATTTTAATAAAAGCCTGGCGTCTGACAGCCAGGCTTTTCCTATATTTTCTTCACATTTTCAAAGTACTCTTCAAGAGTCCATTCATTTTCATATATTTCGGTAGCAGCTTTAACACCCACATACCTGAAATGCCATGGCTCATACATATAGCCAGTTATGCCTTCTTTACCCTTTGGGTATCTTAGGATAAACCCATATTTATGGGCATTGTGCGCAAGCCAAACCCCTTCTTTCGTTGAGCCGAACTGTTCATTGAGATTAAAATTGTTGGTTTTACTTGAGATGTCCATTGTCAAACCTGTTTGATGTTCACTGCTTCCAGGTCTGGCAACGGCCTGAAGTGCTTTTTCTTCACCAACTTTGTTCACTTCAGCATTGAAAAGGGCTTCCTGTCGTCCGTATGAGCGGTATCCTGAAACAGCAGCGAGTTCAATTCCGTCGTTCCTTGCACCAGCAAACATTTTTTCAAGAGCATCTGCAGCTTCTACCCTTATCAGGCTCTTTTCAAGTTTTGCATCTCCAAAAGAGAATGGCACACTGGGACGAACTAAGTCTGCCGGTATATAGTTTTCCGGCAACCCGAATATTTTGTTCACTAGTGACATCGTGTTTTGCGGATTCTGGATGACATTCTTTCCGTCCGTATTTTGGACTACATTGAAATACGCAGCTTCGAGTGTCAGTTCATCTTCAGAAGTGATGTCTTCCTCAGTTTGTTCATTATTATTCGGATCAGTCTCTGTGTCTTCGACCACATCGGACGGTTGATCAGCTTGTCCATCTTGTCCAACCAGCTTCTCTCCTAAATATGGTATCTTTTCCAGGTAAGGCTCGATAGGGGCACAACCTGTCAAAAGAATCGGCAATACAATTAATAGTAAAGTCTTTTTCATTATGTCCACCAATCTTCAACATTTTAAAGCAATAACACCATTCTAACATTTTTCAACAAACTTTCGTATGGCCTTTTTTCCCATTATCTCCTATATTCATTATGCCGGCTTCAGTGATTGTGCAAACTTCTGCTTTGGAGAAGTGCAGGAATCCCCTTTGTTCATTTTAAAAAAATTTTAGATATTTTGTTATCAACTAGCATTTGAAATGTCCATTAAACAAGGTTTTTTAGACATTTTGCACTCAACTAGCAGCCGAAATGTCTAATAAGTCTGTTCTTAAGAAAATTGCCCATAAGAAGACCCTTTCATAAGCGAAAGGGTCTTCTTCAGTAGTTATTCTTTTATAGCCGCTTCGAGCGCTACTTCAATCATTTCGTTGAATGTAGTTTGGCGCTCTTCTGCAGTAGTTTCTTCTCCAGTCAGGATATGGTCGCTGACTGTAAGGATTGAAAGGGCCTTACGATCATATTTAGCAGCCAGGGTATATAGTGCTGTTGTTTCCATTTCAACAGCAAGGATCTTGTACTGTGCCCACTTTTCCAACTCGGCGTTATCATTGTAGAACTGGTCTGCAGTGAATACATTTCCGACTTTAAGGTTTAACCCTTTTTCAAGGCCTGTGTTATAGGCTTTGTACAATAAATCGAAGTTTGCTGTTGGAGCAAGTCCACTCTGCCGAAAGTAAGGCGGTTCATTTGAGAGTCAGTTGAAGAGCTCATCGCAAGGATCACGTCACGAACTTTAACGTCCTTTTGGATTGCTCCGCAAGTACCAACACGAATCAAGTTTTGGACATTATAGCTATTCATCAATTCATTGATATAAATTGAAATGGACGGAACTCCCATGCCTGTACCTTGTACAGATACTCTTTTCCCTTTATAAGTTCCTGTGTAGCCAAACATATTTCTGACTTCATTATATAACTTTGCATCTTCAAGGAATGTCTCAGCAATGTATTTCGCCCTTAATGGATCTCCAGGAAGCAATACCGTTTCTGCGATTTCATTTTCTTTAGCACCAATATGTACACTCATTAAAAATCCTCCATCCTATAGGTTGCTACCTCAAAACTATACCACAATATAGTTAAGCAGGAAAATCTTCAGTTTCATGACAATTTTATTAAAGGGCAAGCTAAAAATAGCTTTACCAAAGCAGTAGGAAAAAATCCTCTTCACCAGTTATATAAAAAACGACAGAGAAGGTGGTGAAGCAATGGGTAAGAAACATCGTAACCGAATCAATTCACCAAAGAAAAACAATCATATTCCACCTGAAGCAATCGTTGCCGAGCAGGAAGCTCACGGCAAAGAATTTTCTGCTACCGGAAGAAAAAAAAGAGGGTAACAAAAAGACGATGAAGCAGTTTGTTTTGCTTCATCGTCTTTAAAATTTAGCAGTAGCTTCCAATAGTGTTTTGAATTTTTTGCTTTAGAGAAGACAAGTCAGAAGCATGGATGTTCATTCTTACATATGTTTCATCCGTACCCATCGCTTCTGACAAGAAACCTCCCAGTCCCCTCGCCCTGCGGTCAACTTGCATCAAAACCTCGATTTCATTCTCACTGTTTGGATAGAAAATTGCCTCTAATTCATCCAACCGCCCTCTAAATGGACCTGATGCCGGCACGAATTCAAACTCCTGGACGAACGGCATATTTCTTCGGAGATGTCTTGGCGCTTGCTCGCACTCAGCTTCCCTCAGGCGGAAGCCAAGTTCACTAATCGCGTTAAACACTCCATGCATCAACTGATTGGGCACAACTGTCAAATAGTCCTTATCGCTTGGATCAACTGCGTTTTTGATATCAAGCCCTGTTGACACCCAAACCTTCGTCCTGCCCATCGATAAAGGCATTTCCAGCGGAAGCCTGAAAGTAAAAGGTATTTCCTTTGTTTCATTCTCTTTGATTATGAATGACTGCGTAAGTTTGAAACGATCAATTTGGGCTGTGGCAGTATACTTTTTATCATCTGCTTCTCGTATATAAGTTGTATGTAAACTCAAATAGATGTCATCGATGTTCTGTTCTGTGCTTCCCCCGCGAATTTCTACAATCCCACGTACTTCTTCTCCCGGCATCACCCGGTCTTTTTTCAGCTTCGTATCAACCTTTGCTGCACCAATGCCGACACTGGCAAAAACCTTATTAAAAAATGACATACCCTTTTCCTCCCTGATTTCACATTATTTCTTTCTTATAAATGTATACGATTATAAGTTTAGAGAGTTTCACTCAACCTAATGTTTTTTTCGTAATGCTTTATAATCTCATGCGAAAATATAAAAAGGCAGATTCATCAGAACCTGCCCATTACAAAGTGTAACTTACCTAGTCTATATCTTCTTCCTCATCGATAATACATTTTTCGATCAGATATTCAAATGTGATATCTGCCATCTCTTCAAGTTCTTCCTCTGTGGGAACGTATCCCCTTTTTACAAGTTCATGAAAGAAAAATTCAGCAATCTCTTCTGTATCAATAACAACCTCAATCTCTTTCACAGATTCGCCCCCCTTTATTCCAAATGTATGTGAAGCATTGATGTTTAATGCCAAGCTAAACCCATTTTCTGAAAATTGTTCTATTGTTTTTGGACAAGCATAGAATGGAACAAATCAAATTAGGAGTGATCTGGTATGGAGAGACTGGGTATTCTTGCCGAAATGTTTGTTGAGGATGTGAACAAAGAAGATAGTATGGTTATTGAATTGTTTGACACCATAGTGAATTTCCTATTTAAAGTTTTCCAATTGACGGGAATTCCTTTTCTTGTTTATGTGCTGCTTGAATTTGCAGGATTTTTCTAAACGTGGCTCTTTCCATCATTGTTAACAAGCATTGAAAGTTTGCGAAGAATGACTCTCATGACATGCGCGTACTCGTCATCTTTGAACCATTTATATAAAATTCGGTAATCATTATACAAATCGAGGAGATTATCAATCGTCATCCTCTTTTGATGAATTTTCCGCAACTCTTCTTTTTCACCTGCTCTTGGCTGATGAGACTTTTTCTCGAGGTTGACGGATGGCTTTACTTCTTTATTGGCTGAAAACAAAAGGCCCAGCTTCTGGATAAACGTATCTGCACTGTCCGAGTCCGCAACAAGTGTCAGTTCTTCTTCCCCGCTTCAAGCCATTCTCCATCTTTAATCCTGGACAGTTCATAAATGACATCCTCCCAGGCTCTTCTTTATATCTCCAGATTTCTGTACGAAAACCGACAACCTTAAATAGGTCTGAACCATATCCCTTTACCTGCACTAAGTCTCCGAAAAAATATTTGTATTCGATGTCGATTTGCTCCTTTTCAAGCAGCTTCCCATCGTATTCAGAGAGCATCTGCAAACTTGTTTCCAAATACAAGCCCTCGCTCTTATTTATCTCATATACATGAAGGCCGTCAAGCATTTTACATCTGTCACTTTCCCCACAGTCCCATAAATAGTGATCACGACTGTATCACCGATGTTAAACTTAGGTTTCTTCCGTTTTTCCATTTCCTCCATCCTCTCAACGATGAGTCGTGAATTGTGATTACAACAGTATATGCACTTTTCTGAAAATCGCTACGCCTAGATGGTGGATGGAAGAAGCTTTTATCTCCTTCCGAAAGGACATAAGAAAACGTAATGTACTGTAAAAAAATACTCCTGCGGTTTCTCCGCAAGAGCATTAGCTTTCTGCTATTAAATATTCCTCCCAGGCTTCGTCAAAAACAGCCATACTTTCTGGATAATGTCCGTTCAATTCCAGGTAAGAGCTTATTTCATCGTAATCCTCCGAATTTTTAGGAAACGAGAGGTCATCATATGCTGAATTGGCAAACCTGCTGATTGCATCCTTCGGTCTGGTAGTCCGGTATTTCATGAGAAAGTGGTAAAAGCTTTTATACATATATGAACGCCTGCCTATTATTAAAATTAGTTTGTCCATACTATAACGGATTTGTTCAGCGTCCGTCCACTCTAATGCAAATAAAACAGAGCACCTTCCGTTTTGGTAAGGTGCTCCCTCAATTATTGCCATCTGGCTGATTTCGCCATCTCCAGCAATGCCCATATAATGTTGAACATCAAGATCGCGACAGTGATTGGCACGGCATGGAGCCAGTTCATCCCAAATTTCTCAATGATCAGCCTTACATAATATCCGCAAAAGAATAAGACAACCATTGCCGCTACCAGCATGATAGATAAAGCGATAGACATTTGCTCTCCCCATTTCCAAAATAAATACTCCCCACTCTATTATAAAGAGAAGGGAGTAACTGGATAAAAAGGAAGTGTGAAACTTTTGTGAACAGCATTCTAATTAGGGTTATTTATATCACACTAACTTTTAAGATGAAAAGTCAAAGTAATTTCGCTTCAACAATCTTGGCTGTGCCATCAGTTCCTCAAAGGTGACTTCTTTGCCAAGTTTCTTTGTATCGATTAAAAATAATTGGTCTTCGATTTCCTTTGTGATCAACTCAGTCTGGTAGGTCATGTCGCAATCAAGACAATGGATGGCAGGAGTTTCATTTATTTGAATTGCTTTTGTACCGTCCGGAAGTTCCCAATAGACCTTATCTGTTACAGCTTTGGTATTTTCACTGCTGCACCACTCGCACTTTGCCATCAGTCAACCCCCTTAGTCGAAGGTATAGCTCCCTGGCCATCAACCGCTTCAGCTGTCGTTTTTTTCTGTTGTGCCATGAATTTTTTTTTCCTTCAGCTCATCACGTTTTTCACGCTTATCCTTAAGGGAAGCATGTGCAGGGTCATCCTTATACTTTTCCCTGCGGTCGATCCTGCCAAGTCCTTCAGGAATCAGGTTGAATTCACTGTCGTTCATAATAGCTGCGATTCCAGCGTTCGATTTTTTCTTTTCATAGTCTGGGTACACTTGTTTGAAGTACCCTTCCGCTCTGCCTGGAACATAATTTTCTGGCTCTGGATAAGACGTGATTACACCCTCAAAGTTGCGGAGGACGACTTTTTCCGGACTCTGGGAGATCAAGTAATTTGGCTGCAAGGAAATCTTGCCACCGCCACCAGGAGCATCGACAACAAAAGTCGGGACTGCGTAACCAGAAGTATGTCCTCTCAAGCCTTCAATAATTTCAAGCCCCTTTGTGACCGGCGCACGGAAATGGCCGATGCCTTCAGACAAGTCACATTGGTAGATATAATAGGGACGTACACGGATTTTCACGAGGTCGTGCATGAGCTTCTTCATGATCGGAACACTGTCATTAATCCCTGCTAGTATGACGGATTGGTTTCCAACTGGGACCCAGCGTTGGCAAGCATTTCACAGGCCTGCTTTGAGTCTTCAGTGATTTCAATTGATGTATTGAAGTGTGTGTTCAGCCAGATTGGATGGTATTTTTTGAGGATTGAACAAAGATTCTCTGTAATTCGCTGCGGGAAAACAACTGGTGCCCGGGTTCCAATCCTGATGATTTCAACATGGTCGATTTCTCTCAGGTTCTTTAAGATATATTCAAGAATATTATCGTTGATTAGCAGGCCATCACCGCCAGAAATCAATACATCGCGGACCTCAGGAGTATTCCTGATATAGTTAATTGCGGCATCAAGCTGTTTCTTCGCAACCCCCATGCCGATTTGTCCGGAAAATCTTCTGCGTGTGCAGTAACGGCAATACATCGAGCATTGGTTGGTCACAAGGAAAAGCACCCTGTCAGGATATCTATGCGTCAAGCCTGGTACAGGTGAATCCTCGTCTTCGTGAAGTGGATCTTCAAGATCATATTTCGTTTTGTGTATTTCCTTGGAGATTGGCACTGACTGCATCCTGATCGGACAGCGAGGATCATCGGGATTCATTAATGAAGCGTAGTAAGGTGTTATATTCAATGGGATTGTTTTAGTAGAGATCCTCACACCCTCTTCTTCTTCTGGTGTAAGATTAATGACTTTCTTCAAATCATCCAGTGTCCTGATTGTATTTGTAAGCTGCCACAGCCAGTCATTCCATTGCTCATCTGTAACGTCCTTCCAAAGCTCAATATCCTTCCAATGTCTCGAAGGCTTATATAATGTCTGTTTCATCCCAATTCCCCCTAGCTATTTTTATAGCTATTTATAATGCAAGTTCCGTGCCAAAAGTGACGGATTATTCTGAATTCATATAATCCAGCTACCTGCAAGGGTTTAAGAAGGATGCTTTATACTGAGTTCTGTTAAAAGAAAAATAACCTGCTGAAAATTCGGCAGATTAAAAGTATCATATATTCAATTTTTTCATTTTATATTGAAGGGTTTGTCTAGGGATATCAAGCAGGACGGCTGCTTTCTGGACATTGCCGCCAGAAGCATCCAGCGCATCATTGATCAATTGAATTTCAAGCTCCTTTAGATTCTCTCTCAAAATAAAGGAAGTTCGTGTTTCTTCACCGGGTTCTGGCTGGATTTTTTTCATCATCATTGGAAGGTCTTGACCAGTAAGCATACTGCCTTCACATACATTCATCATGTATTCTATTGTATGTTTCAGCTCCCTGACATTTCCGGGCCATTGATGTTTAAGAAAAAGTGTTTTTACATGTTCATCCAGCCCAGAAACATGCTTCCTCAGCTGCTTGTTATATTGACTGATGAAGATAGCGGATAAATAAAGAATGTCTTCCTTCCTTTGTCTTAAGGGCATCAGTTCGAATGTCAATACATTCAGGCGGTAAAACAGATCCGTCCGCAGCTGATTCGCCTCCATTGCCACAGTAGGGTAAACATTCATCGCAGAAATCACCCTGACGTTAACAGAAGTAACATTCGAACCGCCGACTCTTCTGACAGCCCCATCCTCAATGACACGAAGCAGCTTGGCCTGAAGGTCGAACGGCATCGAATTCAGCTCATCAAGGAAAAGTGTACCGCCGTTAGCGAGTTCGAACAGTCCAGGCCTGTCCACTGCTCCTGTATAGCTTCCTTTTGATGTACCAAACAGGATGCTTTCAAGCAGGTTTTCCGGGATAGCCGCACAGTTTTGCGCAATAAAGGGTCCCGCTGCCCGACTGGAGGCGTTATGGATGGATTGGACGAAAAGCTCCTTGCCGGTCCCGCTTTCCCCATATACAAGGATAGGAGAATCTGATTTTGCCAGTTTCTCTGCCTTTTTTTTAATCGTCATAAAATGCCTATTATTTGTAAGCAGGTCGCTGAACGTATAGCCTGCTTGCTGTTTAATGGCTTTCCCGCCACGAAGCTTAAGACTTCTTTGAATTTCGACAAGACGTTCAGAAAGCTGCTTGATTTGGGAATAATCCTTTGCAATTTCAACTGCTCCAATCAATTCCCCATGTACGAAGATGGGCAGGGTAGTATTGACAGTGTCGATTTTCCGTCCATGCAAATTGACGAAAGATTGGGTTTCATTATAAATCGGCTTCTTCGTTTCGATTACTTTCAATAGAGTGCTGGACTGATTGTTGAGTGAAGGGAATACACTTAGGAGCGGTTTCCCAACCACTTCGCTGATTCCCAGTCCATCGTGCTTGGCAGCAATTTCATTGTAAAAAATGGTAATGCCTTCTGTATTCACGACATGGATCGCCTCGTCGATGCACTTCAATATTGCGCTCAAGATCTCTTCCGTCACATTTGATACTGAATTCAAACTCATCACTCTCCCATATTGAGTATATGACAGAGTGCCGAAAAACTGTCTTATCACTGCCCAAAATTTGGCGATTTTGCCAAATCTTTTACCCAAACATTCATGTTTTCAATTTTATCATAGATAAAAACGTTATTCACCAGCCTGCCCCGGTACGCATAACCCAATTGATGCAGAGCTGCGTTCATCCGAATGATAAAGCCCTGGCAATGGAGTAAGAACAATAAATTCCATTTTCAATTATTTCATCCTCAAGGCGGGCCAGCAGCACTTTCATCAGCCCAAACTTCCTATGCTCTTTTAATGTTGCGCAATCAGTCATTTCAGCATTTTTATAAAAAGAGTTCACTTCTGCTGATGCGGCGCTAACAATCTGACCATCATGGACAAAACCGTAATATATACTTCCTTCTTGCATCGTTTTAACGATATAGTCTGAATCATTCAACGGTGTGGGATAAATTTGGAAAACTGCCTTGTATAAAGCCGATAAACCTGCAGCATCAGTTTCGTCCATTTTTTTCAAAACGTAATCTTTTGGAGGACTGATTTTCTGTGCAGGTTCTGCCAAATGATAAACACTTTTGATGATTCCGTCCTCTTGGACAGTGTGGCGATATTCGCCTCTCGTCACTGAGAAACTTCGAAAAAAACACGCAATCAGAGCCCAGGAAAAATCCGTCAATGCTTGCCTCAAAAATGTAACCTCGTTCAAGCAGCTCCGAAAAATGCTCTCTTCTTCCTTTGATAATCAATTTATCAGCCTTTTCGCTCTCTACAATCTTTTCAGCTTCGTCCATTACATTCGATAGACTACCTAAATAGTCTTCTACTCTGACGCGCTTATTCTGTTTATCAAGATAAACGGTCATGTTATACTCCTTTTCCGATAAAACCATCGTCTTGCCTATATGCATCTTCGTGCCTCCCTTGAAAATTCCAATCGTATTAAAAGCCTGGCTTTAGGCCAGGCTGAGAGTTCAATCTAGTTTGATTGATACAAGCTTAAGTTCAGTCATCTCTTCCAAGGCGTATTTAATCCCTTCTCTGCCGGTTCCGCTCAATTTGACACCGCCATAAGGCATGTGGTCTACCCGGAATGTCGGAATATCATTGATCATTACACCGCCTACATGAAGGATTTTTGCAGCTTTGAATGCTTTTTGAAGATCATTAGTATAGACTCCTGCTTGCAGCCCGAACTTTGAGTCATTAACCTGTTCAATTGCATCATCAAATTCCTTAAAGGTGTTGATATGGACAACGGGTGCGAATACTTCCTCACAGGAAACTTTATCAGTAAGCTGCGCATTCAGCAGCACAGTAGGCTTCAGAATTTGTTTTTCACTTTCACCGCCATATACCAGCTCCGCCCCATTCTTCACCGCATCCTGTATCCAGGCCTTTGCTCTTATCACATCATTTTCGCTGATCATTGCAGCTAAATCTGTTTGTTCATCCAGTGGATCTCCCACTTTCAGTTTGCCAGCTTCTTCAATAAACAAAGATACAAATTCTTCAGAGATCTTTTCGTGAACGAAATTCTCTGGATAGAAATGCAAACCTGCCCCTGATTTGAAAAGGCACCCGTAACGACTCTTGGCATCACCTTTTTCAGGTCGGTTCCCTCGTCGACAATCAACGCTGAGTTAGATCCTAATTCAAGTGTGACACGTTTTAATCCTGCATTTTGGCGGATGTACTTCCCGACTTCAGGGCTGCCGGTAAACGTGACCATTTTCACCCGGTCATCGCCAATCAGCACATCACCAACATTTTTTCCGCTGCCAGTCACTAAATTTAGAGCACCCGCAGGGAGTCCTGCCTGATGGAAATAGGAAGCAATTTTATAGGCGGATAACGGCGTCTGGCTTGCTGGCTTAAGGACTACCGTATTTCCAGCTGCGATTGCCGGCCCGACCTTATGGGCCACAAGGTTCATCGGAAAGTTGAAAGGTGTGATTGCAGCAATTACTCCCAGCGGTTCCCTTACAGTATAGGCCACTCTTCCCTCGCCTCCAGGAGCTGCATCCATCGGGATTGTTTCACCATGGAGCCTCCTGGCCTCTTCTGATGCAAATGTATAGGTCATGATGGTACGGTCTACTTCACCCCGGGCAGCCTTCAATGGTTTGGATGATTCCTCCGCGATCAGCCGGGCACACTCTTCCCTGTCTTCCTGGATTAATTCAGCCACTCTCCGAAGGATATCTGAACGCTTATGGGCATCCATTTCTGCCATCTTCCTTGCTGCCCCGGCAGCTGAATCGATCGCTCTTATCACATCTTCCCTGCCTGCCTCTGCTACATCGGCGATTTTCTCTCCATTAAAAGGATTAGAAAGCTGACGGTATGATTCCGTTCCCACACTCTCTCCATTAATCCATAAATTCTGTCTCATTGAATTCCCCTCCTACTGCTGGCAGCATTCATTTATTACGGATTCAAGCACCTCGAATCCTTCCTCAACCTGATCATCTGTTATAACAAGAGGAGCTAAAAGCCTGATTACATTCCCATAAAGACCAGCGCTCATTAAAATTAATCCTCTCTGATGTGCTTTTGCAAGTATTTCCCGAACGATTTGTCCGTTAGGTTGATCATTATCATAGAAAAATTCAATCGCACACATAGCTCCTAAGGAACGGATATCACCAATCATCGGGAAACGGTCTGTCAGTTTGCCGAACCTATCCTGAAACTTCTCGCCGAACAGGTTCGCCCTATCAAGAAGTTTATGCTCTTCTATCATTTTAACGACTTCTTTTGCCGCTACACAACCGAGAGGACTTCCACCAAAGGTTCCGCCAATTTCCCCTATACCTGCAGAATCCATAATTTCAGCTCTTCCTGTGACCGCACTGATTGGCAGCCCGGCAGCAATCGATTTCGACATTGTCATCAAATCAGGAACGACACCGTAATGCTCCATCGCGAACATCTTCCCTGTCCTGCCAAAACCGGTTTGGATTTCATCTGCAATAAAGAGAATGCCATACTGTTCACAGATCCTTTTCACACCTTGAACAAAGGTTTTGGATGGAATATTAAAACCGCCTTCCCCCTGAATCGGTTCCATAATGACTGCGGCAATTTCCGTGCCTGGCACCTCGCTAAGGAAAAAGGTCTCAAACTTATTCAGCATATATGCATCCAGTTCTTCAGGTGCCATGCCTTTTTCCTGAGAATAGACAGGGTATGGCCATTTATATGTTTCAGGTGCGAATGGCCCGAACTGATACTTGTATGGTTTTACTTTGCTGGTCAGGGACATTGCCATATAGGTCCTTCCATGGAAGCCTCTTTCAAATGAAATGATTCCTTTCCGCCCTGAATACTTCCTGGCTATTTTAATCGCATTTTCTACCGCTTCAGCTCCGCTGCTAAGGAAAAAAGTTTTTTTACCATGAGTCCCTGGGGTGATTTTATTGAGCAACTCAGACAGTTCTATATAAGGTTCGTACATCATCACATGGAAGCAAGGGTGAAGATAACGGTCAATCTGCTCATGAAGTGCGTTCACAACCTCAGGTGGGCAGTGACCAACATTCAGAGTGCCGATTGCACCCGCAAAGTCGATGAATGTGTTTCCATCCACATCCGTCAATAATGCACCTTTGCCTCTTTCGGCAAACGATTTGATTGTGTTAAATGGTCCAACAGGAACATTCTTTTCTTTTCTTTCTAGCAATTTCATTGCCTTTGGACCAGGAATGGCCGTCCTTATCTTGATATCTCCCACTTTTTGACTTCCTCCTCATCTTGATCCCCATGTTCAAGCCCGCATTTTTATAGAGGCATCAGCGTTCTTTCCCACAGAACCTTTGAATTAGAAACAGATTAAAACGCTGAACAACCGGCATTTTTTATGTCTGCGAAAATAGGCTTATTCGCTGATTTCACACCATTTAAGTAATGACAATGCAATGATTTCCGCCGCTTCAAAAATATCTTCAAGCTTGATATATTCATTCGCCTGATGTGCCGTTTCCGTTACTCCTGGACCAAAAACCACTACTGGCACTCCGCCAACCTTGGATAGGATACCACCGTCAGTTGCCCATGGGGATGCCTCGATTAATGGAGACTTTTCCTTAACATTCATAAAGCTTTCTGAAAGGACATGAATCAGTTCATGTTCAGGATCCAGGTCGCCTGGCAGCCAGCTTGCACCGAACCATTCAAGTTCAGGAATATTTTCTTTTAACCATGGGTCATCGTTACAGACACCGACAACGGCTTCATACATTTCACGTTTTGCCTCTTCCTGTGTTTCATTTGGGGCGACCCCCATCCTGCCCTCAATCACCGCTAAATCAGGTACAGATGATGGCCAGTCTCCTGCATGGATTTTTCCGATATTGATAGGAATAGGAATGGGTATACTTTCAAAAAACGGATCTGTGATTCTTTCATTTCTTTGAGACTCCAAGCTTCTCAGTCTATCAATCACCAGCATCGCTTTCTCAATCGCATTGACACCTTCATACCTCGTTCCGCCATGCGCCCCTTTTCCTTTCACAGAAACCCTGAACCACATCGACCCTTGCTGCTTTGGAAAAAGCTTCATATTAGTAGGTTCAGGATGATTGCAGCATCCGCTTTATAACCTCTTAGTACAGTGGCAAGTGTGCCCGCTCCACCACTTTCTTCTTCAATCACACTTTGAAAAATGACATCGCCCTTTAACTTTATTCCTGAATTTTTTATAGCCTCCATTGCCATGAGCAGTGAAGTTGTGCCACCCTTCATATCTGTCGAACCTCGGCCAAATAACTTGCCGCATTCAATATGTCCGCTATACGCATCCTTATCCCAATCTTTTGGGTCGCCTGCGGGAACAACATCGATATGTCCATTAAGGATCATCGACCTGCCTCCACCAGTTCCCCTCATGATTCCTACAGCATTCGGGTTTCCAGTGAAATCTTTCCGGTCAGAACAAAACGCCGGGTGAACAGTCAGTCCGCTATCCCCGATTTCCCAAATATCCATCTCCAGGCCCAGCTCGCGGCATTTTTCAATGATCACCGCCTGTGCACCACTTTCATTACCTCTTGTACTTGGTTCCTGGACTAATTTTTGCAAAAGCCGTGTCCCTCTTATTCTGCTTTCCTTAATGTAACTCCTCACCTTTTGCTCAGCAGATTGCACGATATCAGCCCCTTTAATATTCAATAATCCGGATATCCTCGACGATTGAAAAATCGCACGCAGTCTTAGCAGTAACTTCAGTGACAGTATGTGGCGCAAAAAGTTCAGACAGAATCAACGAACCTTCATGTACTTTAAAAACGGCAAGATCAGTGATAATAATGTCGACACAGGTTTCGGCGGTCAGAGGCAATGTGCACGATTCCACTATTTTAGGTACACCATTTTTGTCGGTATGGTTCATCAATACTGCTACTTTCCCTGCTTTTTGTGCCAGTTCCATCGCTCCGCCCATACCCGGAACCTTTTTGCCGGGAACGATCCAGTTCGCCAGGTCTCCTTTTTGGCTAACCTGCAAGGAACCGAGAATGGTAAGGTCTACCCTGCCTCTCCGAATCATTCCAAACGCCACTGCACTATCACAATAAGAGGAACCTTCCATGACCGTAACCGGGAAACCACCAGCATTACACAGGTTTTCATCCTCCAGGCCCTTCTCAGGCGACTTCCCCATCCCAACAATTCCATTTTCGGCATGGAACATCACTCGCGTTTCTCTCGGAAGGTGATTTGGTACTAAAGAAGGAATCCCAATGCCAAGGTTGACAACCATACCTTGGGCGATTTCCTCGGATGCTCGTCTGGCCATCCTATTTCTTACATCTATTCCCATGCCCATTTCCAATTCACCCCTCCAGAAGGTATTACCATATCCACGAATACACCGGGCGTCACAATTTCTTCTGGATCCAGGCTGCCAAGAGGAACGATTTCCTCCGCCTCCGCTATCGTGAAATTTCCGGCCATCGCCACGAGCGGATTTGTATTCCGGGCACTTTTATCGAATACAAGGTTTCCGTAAGGGTCGGCCTTTTTGGCATAAACAATTGATACCTCTGCAGTCAAAGCTGTCTCAATCAAATACTCTTTGCCGTTCAAGTTCATTCTTTTTTTTCCTTTAGCAACAAATTCATGGTCAACGCCTATATCTGTCAATATAGCGCCTAACCCCATTCCGCCAGCCCTGATGCGTTCCGTCAAAGTTCCCTGTGGCGAGAACTCAACCTCCATTTCACCCCTGGTCATCAGTTCGCCGGCTATCGGATTCGACCCAATATGGGAGGCAATGACTTTGCTCGCCTTTCCCCGGCTGACAATTTTGCCGATGCCGATTTCAGGGAAACCTGTATCATTTCCAATCAGCACAAGTTCTTTAATACCTTTTTCAAGAATGCCGTCAATCAGGTCAGGTGGAGATCCTACTCCACCAAAACCGCCAAACATCAAGGTCATTCCGTCATAAAAATGCTCCATTGCCTGCTCAAGCGCAGCTATTTTTCCGAATGGATTTTCCATTTATTTTCCAACCCCATTTTCATTAGGAAATCCGAGTATTCTATACACTTCAATGAATGTTGCCTTCAGCAAGTTTATTAACTCGTCAATCTCACGCTTGGTGATGGTCAGCGGCGGGGAAATAATCACTGCGTCCCCTGACACTCCATCCAGGCCGGCACCTGCAGGATATAGCAAGATCCCTTGATCCCTGCCCGCTTTTACAACTAGCTCAGTTAACTTTATACTCCGTTCGAACGGGATCTTCGCAACTGGCAATCTGACAAATTCAAGACCAAGCAGCAAACCCTTTCCCCGTACATCTCCTATAAAGTCAAACTGTCTTTTTAACTGATCAAGTTTATTTTTAAGGTAAACTGACTTTGATTCCACATCACTTAAAATGTCATTATTCTCGAGGTATTCCAATACAGCCAGTGCAGCGGCACATGATTGTGGATTTGCACTAAGTGTATGGCCGCTCATAATCGATTTAGAGCCATGCAGGATTGGCTCCATGATGTGGTCACTGACGACTGTCGCTGCAATCGGAGCATATCCAGCACCCATTCCCTTACCGAGCGCGACAATATCAGGAATGACATTCCAATGTTCAGACGCCAGCATCGGCCCTGTTCGGCCAAAGCCCGTCATCACCTCATCCGCAATGAATAATATATTGTTTTCGTCACATATCTTTTTAATTGTTTCATAGTAACCTTTCGGAGGTGTGATAGCTCCTCCAGCCGCGCCAATCACCGGTTCTGCTATAAATCCGGCAATATGGTCAGAACCGATTCGCTTGATTGCTCCCTCTAGTTCCATCGCACATAAATATCCGCACTCAGGTGCCGTGCTTTGATATGGACAGCGATAGCAATATGGTGGTGAAATCGATGGGAATTCCTCAAGCAATGGAACAAACCTTGCTCTTCTCCCTGGATGTCCTGACATTGAAAGAGCACCAAGAGTAATCCCATGGTAGCTAATCCATCTTGACAGTATTTTGGTTTTTGACTTGATCCCTTTCTCTTGCCAGTACTGAATCGCAATTTTCAGCGCCGTTTCGGTTGCCTCAGAACCGCTGTTCACAAAGAAACTCCAATTTAAATCTCCCGGCAATGCGTCAGCAAGTTTTTCTGCCAGCTTTTCTGCTGCCTCACTGGTGAATTGGGAGCGATAGACAAAAGACACCCGTTTGGACTGTTCATGCATTGCCAATATTATTTCTGGTACTCCGTGTCCAATATTTGCCGTGACAGCCCCGGATGCAGCATCAAGGTATTTCTTGCCATCTTTGTCAAAAAGAAAGACACCTTTTCCATAGTCAATCTCTGGATAGTCCTCATCCAAGACAGGTTTAATCAAGTAGGACGGCTTCATAAATTCACTCCATTCACCGCAATTAAAATCAAATGGACATTCTGTAAATTGTATGAATTAAAAAGGCGAATCTTTCGTGAAGTTGTAAAAAATAAGTGGTACTGGTATGGGAGGTTTTAATGGAAAGGCTGGATCTGACAAATTTTCTTGATGGAGGACAGCCTACATTGACCAAGTTCTGCTCTTCAATTAGCTGTTTTGTCCGAACCTGGGGGTACTTCGGACAAAGTCTGTTCTATCCACGGCTGTTTTGTCTGAACCTGGAGCTACTTCGGACAAAGTCTTTTCTTCCACAGCCTGTTTTGTCTGAACCTAGTACTACTTCGGACAAAGTCTGATCTATCAAC
>NZ_BAUW01000006.1 GCF_000517385.1 Mesobacillus boroniphilus JCM 21738
TTTCTCAGTCAATTTACAAAGTTGTAATCAATCCTTAATATCAATCTATTACCATATAATTATTAACTTATATGAAAGTCGAGGGGATTTGGGATGTTAAAGGATCCTTGTAAGGATTACGGCTTCGTGATTCAGCTTATTAGAGAGGGAAGAGGAATGTCACAGGATGAATTGGCAATGAGGACAAGGACGACTCGCAGGTTCATTCAGGATACTGAATCAGGCAAGGTGTTCCCAAGTGATGGATTCATCGCTGCTTTAGCTTCTGCTCTTGAAGTATCATTCATCGAATTAAAGGAAAGAATCTGGTGTGATGAGCCAGAAAAATGCGTCAAATGGTAAAACTTGAATAAGGCAAATGCTCTGTCAGTAAATTCCCTACAAAAGATTAGGGGATTTACTGATATTTTTTTGCCCTAAATATCTGATGATAGGAGTGTAGTTAATGTATTTAATCGATAAGGAGGTCAAGGAAATGGATTTTCACGCATATTGGGATTATCGTGTCGCGCTTGATTTATTTCTTGGCGGTGTTGGTATCGGAGTTTTCCTGCTAGCAGCCTATTTCAGTCTTGTATTCAAGGAGAAATCATTAAAGGTCACGAGGCTAGGGTTTATTCTTGCGCCGGTATTAGTTGGATTGGGAGTGTTCGCGCTTCTTACTGAATTGGGTAAGCCATTCCGGATGCTGTCGACATTCATCAATGTCAACCCTACGTCCGTTACATCTTGGGGAGGTTTCCTTCAGACGATATTCATCATGCTGTCTTTCGTAATCTTTTTGGTGGTATGGAAGTATAAACAAAATGCCTATCAAATGGGACTTTTTAAAGGATTAGTAATTGCTGGTTCGGTGTTCGCACTGGCTGTAGGGATCTACCATGGACTTCTGCTTATGTCACTAGGAGTTCCAGGCTGGGCAAACGGCTTGATACCGGTCATGTTCCTGGTTTCCTCAATCCTGTCCGGAAGCAGCGTGCTGATGGTTGTTGAAGCAGTTTTCATGAGGTCGATCATTACGAGGAGCAAGGAAGCGTACTCAGAAACAGCTGTATCCTCAGATGCTCAGGTTTTCACATATTCGAAACTATTAGTCTCGCTAGTCGGGATTCAGGCATTGCTTATCCTGACATGGAGAATCAGCATTAACTCAGCTGGAACAGAAGCAATCATTGCCTATCAGAATTTGATCAGCCACTTCGGGGTGTATTGGTGGATCTTGGTTGTAACGATCGGACTGGTGATTCCGCTTGCGATTGCTGGCTATTCAACACTGAAAAAGATAAAAATGAACTTTTATACAGCAATGGCCTTTACTGCTATTGTCTTGATCGGAAGCTATGCCTTCAAGCATATCATCCTATATTCAGGCCAGATTCCGCTGGCTGGATTGTAATCGATTTGAAAAAGGAGGTCTTTCAAAATGGGAATTTCACGTAGAGGTTTTATAAAAGCAACTGCAGTAACCGGTGCTACTGTTGCTGGTTTGTCAGCGAATAAGCCGATGCTGACGGCATTTTCTGAAACAGACAAAAAAGGGCAAATAGCTGAAAGCGGGAAATGGATGGCATCGACCTGCCAGGGATGTACATCATGGTGTCCTGTCCAGGTGTATGTCGAAAACGGCAGGGCGATCAAGGTAAGAGGAAATCCTAACTCTAAAGGTAACCACGGCAAGATCTGTCCAAGACCGCATCTGGCCATCCAACAGCTATATGATCCAGATAGAGTTAAGGTTCCTATGAAGCGTACTAATCCCAAAAAAGGGCGCAATGAAGATCCTAAGTTTGTGCCAATCAGCTGGGAAGAGGCCATTGATGCAGTTACCGATAAGATGATGGAATTGCGCAAGAGCAATGAAACACATAAATTTGCGCTATTCAGAGGACGTTATACCGGCGCTGCAGATATTTTTTATAAAGCATTGCCGACCATTTTCGGGTCACCAAACAATATTTCACATAGCGCAATCTGTGCCGAAGCAGAGAAATTGGGACCATATATTACGGAAGCATATTGGGACTATCGTGATTATGATTTAGAGCATACAAGATATGTCCTCATGTGGAGCACGGATCCAGTATCATCAAACAGACAGGTACCACACGCCATCAGCATGTTCGGGAAAGTCCTGGATCAGGCAAAGGTCGCAGTCATTGACCCTCGTCTTTCCGCAACAGCTTCCAAGGCCGATGAGTGGCTGCCGGTCATTCCAGGCCAGGACGGAGCATTGGTTTCTGCCATTGCCCACGTAATTTTAAAAGAAGGAATCTGGAACCGTGAATTTGTCGGTGACTTCAAGGACGGCGAAAATCTATTCGCAAAAGGATCAGCAGTTGATGAAGCTGCTTTTGAAGAAAACAAAACGTACGGAATCGTTAAATGGTGGAATCTTGAACTGAAGGACCGCACGCCTGAGTGGGCTGCTGAAATTGCTGGTGTACCGGCAGAGCAGATTTACCGTGTTGCCAGGGACTTCGCTGAAGCTGCGCCAAGAGCAATTTCATGGCTTGCACCAGGTTCTGCGATGCAGATTCGCGGCGGCTATACTTCAATGGGTGCGCATGCGTTAAATGCCCTTGCAGGATCTATTGAGAATATCGGCGGTACGAACCGCGGTGAAAAAGTTCCATTACAAGATATACCGGAACTGGATGCATATCTTGACGAGATAGCCAAGAAGGGTAAAAAGAACGAAAAAATCGACCAGCGCGGCCGGATTCAGTTCCCTGCATTTGCAAAAGGAGAACTGCACAAAGGCGTAATCACGAACAATGTGGCCGACGGTATCCTGAATGAGGATCCTTACGACATCAAGATGGCAATTGGGTATTGGAATAACTTCGTCTTCTCTTGTACCGGAGCACAGCGATGGGAAAAGGCGATGGAAAAAATACCGTTCTATGTACACATCACGGTAAACCCGGCGGAAATGACCCAGTATGCAGACATTGTTTTACCTGCCTGCCACCAGCTTTTCGAAAGATGGGGAGTTATAAAGAGCAAGCAAAATATGAATGCTTACGGTTCCATTCAACAGCCTGTTGTCGAACCACTTTGGGATTGCAAGGTCGATGAAACAGAAATTGGCTGGCTAATAGCAGAAAGCCTTGCGAAAAAAGGTTTCTCCAATTTATACGACTACTACCGAAATGAATTTGCCGATCCGGAAACAGGTAAGAAGGCAACGAATGAAAAAGAGTTCAATTTAGTTGCTACGAAGTTTTATCGAAAAAACTCTGGCACCCATCTGAAGAGAAGAAGGGCGACCAAATCAGCAGCTGGCAGGAATTTGTCGACGTGGGCGTCTGGAACGCGAAGCGGACACCTTATAAGAAGCATTGGGAAGAGGGCTTTGAAACGGCATCAACGAAATTCGAATTTTACAGTGAAACATTGAAAGCCCTGTTAGATGAGCATGCAAAAGGCCATAACACAAGCATCGACAAAGTCATGGAAGCGATGAAGTATGAGGCAAGAGGCGATCTTGCTTTCGTTCCACACTATGAAGAGCCGATTCGTTATGGTGACGAAAAAGAATTCCCGCTTATCTTCACGGAACATCGTTCACGACTTAACCGTGAAGGCCGCTCCGCCAATACAACCTGGTACCAGGAATTCAAGGATGCAGATCCAGGGGATGAAAAATGGGATGACGTAATCAAGGTCAATCCGATAGATTGCAAGAAATATGGAGTCAAGTCAGGTGACAGGGTCAAGGTGACGTCAGTACAGGGCTCCATTGAAGTCACAGTAAAAGAGTGGGAAGGAACACGGCCAGGAGTTGCGGTCAAGTGCTACGGCCAGGGCCACTGGGCGTATGGAAGAATCGCAACGATGGATTACCAGAAGAAAATCGCCCGCGGAGGCAATAATAACGAAATCCTTCCGAGTGATTATGAACATTTAAGCGGTTCAACTGCCCGTCATGGCGGCCTGGCCCGAATTAAGATCGAGAAAATATAATCTGCTGGAGGTGTGAAAAATGACTAAATACGGAATGGTAATAGATTTGCATAAATGCGTAGGCTGTGCTGGATGTTCGATCGCCTGCAAGAATGAGAATAACGTCGATACTGGAATGTTTTGGGCTCATTACTTCCATGAAACGAAGGGAAGCTTTCCAAACGTAAACTATAAATATGTCCCGACTCTCTGCAATCACTGTGAAGATGCAGCTTGTGTAAGGGTTTGTCCGACACAGGCGATGTACAAGGATGAAAACGGACTGACACTCCATGATCCGGATAAATGCATTGGCTGTAAAAGCTGTATGCATGCTTGTCCATACGGAGTTATCAATTTCAACAAAAACAAACCGCATCGCCGCTGGGAAGAAACGGCAGCTGCCATCAAGGGCGGCACAGCGACCAGTAAAGAACTTCAGGAAAAAACAGGTCAGCAGCTGCCTTACTACAATGCTGACCGTGCCTTTACTTATGAAGGCATCAGAAGCAAGGGAATCGTTGAGAAATGTACTTTCTGTGACCATAGAATCAAAGATAATTTGAAACCATACTGTGTTGAATCCTGCCCGGCTGATGCACGTACATTCGGAGACTTGGACGATCCGAACAGCGATATCAACAAGGTGCTGGCTCAGTATAGCAGCCAAGTATTGAAACCGGAAAAGGGTACAAAGCCAAGAGTATTTTATGTAAGAGGATAAAAGCAAGGGAGTGGTTTAAATGGTCACGATGCAGACTGATTCTTTGATTTCAAAGCGGGCAGAGATATACCGATTGCTGTCGTTGTTGTATAAAGAACCTGGCGAAGATTTAAGTCTTTTCGTTCATCTTCTCAAAGAGACAATAAAGGAAACGGATGATGAAGAACTTTTGGGAATAAGTGATGAAATGAACGGCATATTCGCGGATGAGAATCAGAGTCTTACAGATTACGAAATTGAATACGCCAGACTGTTTGTTGGACCATTTAAACTCCTGGCGGCTCCTTACTCATCTATCTATTTAGAGGATAAGTGGGAGGTCATGGGGAGGTCCACCCAAACAATTGAATCGTTTTACCAGCGCGGCGGACTTTGTGTCCAGGCGATGCATTCAAAACCAGCAGATCATATCAGCATCCAGTTTGAGTTCATGTATTACCTGAATTTCAAACTGATTGAGACAGGGGATCTGGAGTATCTCGAACTGCAAAAAGAGTTCTTGTATCGGATCCTGACCCATTGGATCCCGAAATTCAATGCCGCTATCCAGGAACATGCTGAACTGGCAATCTATAAACATCTCGGCAATCTCACCGAAAGGTTTATCAAGCTGGATTATTCTTCGCTTTAAAAAGTGGATTGGAGGGACAGGGCAATGTTATTAGTGGACCATCTTATGACAAAATGGCTTGAAGCAAAGCGCCTGAAGGTTGACCCGCAGCGCTGTGTGCGCACAAGGAACCGCTTCTCGGCTTGCAGCAAATGCACTGATGCTTGTCCTGTCTCTGCTATTTCTCTAGAGAATGGGCTTAGCGTGATGGAGGATGCATGCTCAGAATGCATGAAATGCACGTCGGTCTGTCCATCCGAAGCCCTATATGATGAGAAATATCTTTCCTATTTCACCGAAATGCCCAGCAGGGAAGTTATCTCTTTTTCTTGCGATCATGATCGAAGCAATGAATCACATATCAGGCTTGCGTGTTTGGCACAGCTCGATACAGCCTTGCTGATGCACGCATTCCAAAACAGCAGCCACGTGAACGTGCAGTTCCGCGAAGAAAGATGCAGGCAGTGCAGCAAATATGATGCTAGCCTTATGACTTCAATAAAGAAAACGATTCATAATTTTAACAGCATGCGCAGTCAAGAAGTCGAGGTTACTTTTAACGACAAAAGCCAAAGCGATAAAATGGAAAGAAGCTATACCCGCAGGGACCTGATCACTTTTTCTCGAAAAAAATGACGAATAAGGTTGTTTCGCCGCTGATTCCCGAAGAGGAAGAAGTAGAAAATCTGAGGATTTCCTTTAAAAAAAGGCCCCAAGGCCACGGTCTATCATCGGATTCTGGATAAAAGTAAGAACGATTTGAGTTCCTATCAAACTTCTGATAACCTGCAGACCATGCAGCTGGCGTTCACTGAAACGTGCAATGGCTGTGGAGCATGTTCCCGGGTTTGTGGAACAGGTGCTTTGAAATTCACTGATGATGACGAAACCGTCAAGGCTGTTTTCGAGCCGATACTCTGCAATGGATGTGGGTCATGTATCGATCTTTGCAGGAGAAATGGATTGGAAAGAGTCGACGATGATATAGATCTAAAACAATTCCTTGCGAATCAGGAGCAGAGCATATTTTATCGGAAATATAAGGCTGCAGCCAATGTGGTGAGCAGCATCTGAGTTCCTCAGGGTACTGTGAGGAATGTGAAGGAAACATGACTGTATAAAGGATGTGAGTAAAATGCTTTCGAATATCGGTATCCCCGGATTGATCATCATCCTGGTTCTGGCGCTGATGATTTTGGACCAAAAATTGCCGGAAATCGGCAGGGCCGTCGGCAACACGTTAAAGGAATTCAAGAAAGCGACGAAAGAACTGGCAGCAGATGAAATAGAAGAAGTGAAAAAAGAAGCTAAAACCGATCATGCATAAACTTCGGCAGCGCATAATTTGGGGCTGTTTTTTTTGTCTATTTTGTGTTGTTTTCATACGAAGCCTCCTTTTACAAGGTAGCCACGATATAATTTATACGAACGTATCCAACACCATTGATGGAGGTTAAAAACATGGTAATCAGAGCTTATATGATTCCTATTTTATTTATATTGGTGATCAGCGGCTGCCAGCAGGGAGTACAGCAATCAAATATCACCCTTTACACTGATAAAGCGGAAGCTTCTCCATCCAAAGAAATCGATCCCCACCAGGAAAAAATCACTGTTGCGCTTGCTTCTGTCATCTCTCCTAAAGCTTCCCTATCAAAATATGATTATTTGCTAGAGTACATCGAATCCCAAATCGGCAAGAAGGTTGAGATTGTCCAGCGGCAGACATATAAGGAAGTAGATAGCATGCTGAGGACAGGGGAAGTGGATTTCGCCTTCATTTGTTCTCTTTCTTATGTCATCGGTCTGGAAAAAGGATATATTGCGGATGTAGCAGCGCCGGTTGTGAACGGGAGACCTTTTTATCAGTCCTACACAATCGTCAATCAGAACAGTACGTATGAGACCCTGGAAGATTTGAAAGGGGAAAAATTCGCTTATACTGATCCATATTCTTACACAGGCAGACTGAGTATGCTAAGCCAATTGAATAAGGAAGGGGAAACTTCAGAAGGTTTCTTTGGTGAAACCTATTTTACTTATAGCCATGACTACTCGGTAAAAGCGGTTGAATTGGGGATTGTCGATGGGGCAACCGTGGATGGTGCCATGTTTGACCAGATGCTGGCAACAGAACCTGAATTGAGTGCGCACATCAGGGTCATCGGAACGGGAGATGAAGCAGGCACGCCGCCGGTTGTGGCCTCAAAAAAAGTCGACTCGAAGAAAGTTGAAGCCTTTTCTGAGATATTATTCAATCTGGAAAATCACCCTGAGGGCAGGCAACTGTTGAAGGAATTGGGTGTCGATCGGTATGTCCCAATCAATCAGCAGGACTATCAAGTAATCAGACAGGATTTATATCTGTTGGGTGAAGACCTATGAAAAAGCTTAAGCAAAGGTTAATCGATTTTTTATCGAGTGTTTCGATTGAGCTTAAAATCTATGGAATGGTCTTGATCGTTGTCCTGATGGTGACAGTCATCAGTCTGATTGTCGTACGGATTTCAATATCCAATACATTGACAATGCAAATTGAAGACAGGGCCAAATCAATCAGCAGCGATATCGCCTCAAGAAGTGTGGACCCTCTCCTGACCCATAATATTTTCGCGCTGCAAAGCCTTATTAATGACACAATGAACAGTTATGAGGATATTGAATATATCTTTGTCTTGAATAAAGACGGTGAAGTGGTTGTGCACTCCAATGAAAAAGGCAATATCAGCCTGGATTTACTTGAAGCGAATCAGGTGAAAACGGATAGCGATATACTGGAGACAAATGCAAAGAAGCTTTATACAGACAAGGGAGTGGTTTTTGATTCCGCATCGCCGATATTTCCGGATTTAGGAGGGACGGTGCGGGCGGGATTGACTGAGCAGTCCCTTAATGAGGCACTGATGAAGGTAACGAACCAGATGATTTTCACGATGATCGGAGTCATGCTTTTATCAGGGGTCATTGTCTTCGGCTTGACGAGGATTCTGACGATCCCGATTTCAAACCTTGTCCAGCTGGCGAATAAGGTTTATTCGGGAAATCTTACTGAGAGAATACGCACCTATCCAAAAGATGAGATCGGGAAATTGACAGCTTCATTCAATAAAATGCTCGACTTTCTTCAAAAATCAGAAGAAGACAAAGAAATATATATCAATAAAATAAATAATCGAAACAAAGAGCTCACTCTATTGAATAGTTTGTCACAGAACTTTAAGGATCACGTCCAGTTGGAAGCAACACTCCAGTCTTTTGTAAAGCAATTGGTCCAGGAACTTGACCTGAAAAGTGCGTTCATCGAAATTGACTGTAAGGAAACGAAAGAGCGGTACTTTAGTCATACCTCTTCATGTGCGATTCATTGCACCCATTTCAGCCCAGACCTTTACACATGCTCAAGGTCGGAGAAGGAGGTATATGCCTTCCAGCTGAAAACAGGGAAAGGAAATGATATCGGGAAAATCATTATCTGCAGTACCTCACAGCTTGACGAACCATTTCTTAAAATCCTTGCTTCGCTGGCAACCCAGCTTTCTGTAGCAATTGAGAACCTGGAGCTATGGAAAGAGGTCAAGAAAAAAGAAGAAGTTCGCATGATGTTGCTAGAAAAAATCATTCATGTGCAAGAAGATGAGCGAAAGAGAATCGCAAGGGAACTTCATGATGAAACAAGTCATTCACTTTCATCGATGCTTGTGGAATTGAAGTTGCTTGAAGAAGGCGATGCTCAGCATAAACAAAGAACAATTCAAAAGCTCAGGTCACTGGTGCGGCAAACGATTGAAGAAGTCCATCATATGGCGTGGCAGCTCAGGCCTAGCATTCTTGATAAATTTGGGCTGAAGGTAGCGATTGAACGGTATGTCGAGGAATTCAGGAAGACAACGAATATCGATGCCGACCTGGTGATTAACGGTACCTTTAAATCCTTGAATCCGGGACTGGAAACTGCGATATTCAGGCTTGTACAGGAATCGCTCACAAATATCACCAAATACGCAAAAGCAGATAATGTCAGCATTATTGTCCTTTCATCTGGCCAGCAGGTTTCGGTGGTCATTGAAGACGATGGTGTTGGTTTTGATACCCAGTCTGTGCTGGGAAATGATCCTTCCAAAGAACACCTTGGCCTGCTTGGAATGCATGAAAGAATTGCGCTCTTGAATGGGACGCTTCATATTGAATCTGCAATTGGCGAGGGAACGACAGTTTTAGCAAAAGTTCCTCTCTTAACGGATAGGAGTGAAGTCAATGTCAGCTAAATTATTCATAGTCGATGACCATCCTGTGTTTCGCGCAGGCTTGAAAACGATCCTGATGAGTGAAAGTGACTTCGAGATTATCGGAGAGGCTCAGTCCGGCGAAGAAGCTTTTCGAAAACTGAATGATATGGAGCCTGATATCATCGTTATGGATATCAGCATGCCGGGTAAGGACGGGATTGAAACAACGAAAGAAATCCGGAAATCAAACAGTAAAGTTAAGATTCTGCTGCTGACGATGTTTTCTGATGAAGCCTATCTGAAGGAAGGGCTGGCAGCCGGGGCGCAGGGCTATGTTTTAAAAAGAGCGGTCGATACAGAACTGATCAACGCGATCAGAATCGTGTTAAATGGAGAGCATTATATTTATCCAACCCTGATTCCTTATCTCTACAAGCAGGCAGATGAGAAGGTTGAAACGTCAGAAACGGATAAACCTCACCTAAGCCAGCGTGAGACAGAGGTATTGAAATTAATTGCCCTGGGCTATACGCAGAGGGAAATCAGTGAGGAATTGTTCGTATCCATCAAAACGGTGGAAACCTATAAAACAAGGATCATGGAGAAGATTGGGGCAACGAAAAGATCCGGCCTTGTTAAATATGCGATTAAGCACAACCTGATTTCTTATGATTGAGACAATACCCTTGCCGGCAGTGAAAAAAAACGCTGCCGGCTTTTACATGTCATAAAGTGTTCAAAAACAAAACTACAAAACTAGAAAAATAGTTATAAGATAAAAGTGGGAGGTGCATTTAATGACTTGCAGAACAGGATGGGAAATAAAATCGTCAGAGGCAATGCAAGGAATCATTTCCAAGGCAGATGAAGAATTTCCGCTTTTCAGTGCAGGAGAAGCGCTCGAAATCACAGCAGCATTTTTCAAGGCGCTTGGAGATGAGACGCGACTTAAAATCATGGTTTTGTTATGGGTTGAGGATTTATGCATGTGTGAAATTGTCGATGGACTGTCGGGAGCATCCTCAACAATCAGCCACCATTTGAAGATCATGGAAAAAGGGAAGCTCATCAAATCAAGAAGAGAAGGTAAGTTCACTGTCTACAGTCTGGATAAAGAAAAGCTGGCACCTCTGATTCCGTATATAAAGAAGGCGATCTAAATGTTTAATGAACTGGCCAATTGGTTGGTCGTCGATGTCATGAACATGGAGCTGTCCTCAAGACTTGGCGGGGCACTGCATTTTTTCATTTATGACACGACGAAAATCTTGTTTTTGCTCGCGGTGATGATTTTCGCGATTTCATTCATCAGGAGCTTTTTCCCGCCTGAAAAAGTAAAGGAATGGCTGGAAGGCAGAAGGAAGGGAGCAGCCAGTGTGATGGCTGCTTTTCTGGGAGTGCTATCGCCGTTCTGCTCCTGTTCGACGGTACCTTTATTTATCGGCTTTGTCGAAGCAGGAATCCCTTTAGGCATCACATTTACGTTCCTGATTTCATCGCCGATCGTAAATGAAATCTCGCTGGTCATGCTGTTTTCAATTTTCGGCTGGAAAGTAGCATTGATCTATGTCCTTGCAGGTATGACTCTGGCAATTGTTGCGGGTGCCATCATTGGCAAGCTGAAAATGGAAAAGCAAGTGGAGTCATATGTTTATGAAATCGCGGCTGGCGAGGAAAGGATTCATATGCCTGAGGCGATAACAAAACATTTGCCGAAAAAATCAAAGCAGTGTTCACTCGGGAGGAGCTTAAGGAAAGAACCACTTTCGCTGCCCGGAATGTAGTTGAAACAGTACAGAAGATTTGGCTCTATCTCTTGATCGGGATTGGCATTGGGGCGTTCATCCATGGATATGCCCCGCAGGATTTGCTCGTCAAATATGCCGGAGAAGGCAATTTCTTCGCGGTTCCGATTGCGACGATTTTAGGGGTGCCGCTTTATTCTAATGCTGTCGGTTCTCTGCCTATTGTCGAAGCACTATTAAACAAAGGTGTAGGAGCAGGTACAGCGCTGGCCTTCATGATGGCCATCACCGCCCTGTCCCTGCCGGAAATGATTTTGCTCAGGAAGATTATCAAACCAAAGCTGATTGCTGTATTCGTCGGCGTTGTCGCCACAGGAATCATCCTGATTGGCTATGGTTTTAACGCAATTCTATAATTATGAGGAGGAAATAATGATGAATATTAAAATACTAGGTACAGGCTGCAAAAAATGCCAGGAGCTTGAAAAAAACACTCGCATTGCGGTTGAAGAACTACAGCTAGAGGCACAGGTAGAAAAAGTTGAAGACATCAAGGAAATCATGAAATACAAAGTAATGAGTACGCCGGCGCTTGTCATCGATGAAAAGGTTGTTTCCACAGGCAAGCTGCTCACAGTCAATGAATTGAAGAGTGCATTGGCTTAAAATCCTTAATTGAGTTGGGATTTCTACAAGATAATTCAGGTTCTATATGCCCGAAACAAGGTGGAATCACCACAAAAGGTCACATATTAAAAATCAACATTAGCGCTCCGGGGAACCCCGGGGCGCATTGTATTGGATGGACGATAAATAATAACCAAAACAATTGCTCAAAATAAGGCAGATAAAGCAGCTTTACAATTTCTTAATAATTTTTACATAGTATCACTCTTGAACATATAAGCAAATTATTATATGATGATAACGTAATTGGAGGTGGAGAGTAATTGATTAAGCATAGTATTGAAATGGATCAGGCTGCTGCGATTTTAAAGCTGCTTGGCGATAAGACGCGTTTGACGATGATGAGGATTCTCGCTGATCACGATTGCTGTGTTTGTGAGTTTGTAGCAATGTTCGATGCCAGCCAGCCGGCGATCAGCCAGCATATCCGCAAGCTGAAGGACGCAGGTTTGGTAAAAGAGAGCAGGAGGGGGCAGTGGGTATTTTATTCGCTGAACCGGCAGTACGAGCATTTTGAATTTGTTCAATTGCTCATGGATGCACTTCCAAACCAGGAAGAAAAATTAACAGAACTTGAAAAGCAAGGAAAACGGATTTCTTGTGATTAACGGAGGTGTGTGGATTTGTCATTACCGATTATAGCTTCATTGATTTTCCTCGTGACGCTGACATTGGTCATCTGGCAGCCGAAAGGCCTGGGGATCGGATGGTCAGCTGTGGGGGGAGCCATTCTGGCATTGATCTTCGGTGTTGTTGATTTTCAGGACGTAATCGATGTAACCGGAATTGTCTGGAATGCAACACTCGCATTTATCGCAATCATTATCATTTCACTTATTTTAGATGAGATTGGGTTCTTTGAATGGTCCGCCCTGCACATGGCGAGGGCTGCCAAGGGGAACGGCGTCAAGATGTTCGTGTACGTGTCACTGCTTGGTGCGGCTGTTGCTGCGCTGTTTGCGAATGACGGTGCTGCATTGATTTTGACACCAATCGTTCTGGCGATGGTGCGCAACCTGAAATTTGAAGAAAAAATGGTGTTTCCTTTTATCATTGCGAGTGGATTCATTGCCGATACGACTTCATTGCCACTGGTTGTCAGCAACCTGGTGAATATCGTATCTGCTGACTTCTTTGATATTGGATTCGTCGAATATGCATCCCGCATGATCGTGCCGAACTTCTTCTCATTGGGTGCAAGTATTTTGGTCTTGTATTTATTTTTCAGAAAGAGCATTCCGAAAAATTACGAGATGTCCGATTTGAAAAAGCCTGTTGAAGCGATAAAGGATGAAAAGATGTTCCGCTTATCATGGATTGTACTGGGAGTGCTGCTTGTCGGGTACTTTGCAAGTGAATTCCTGGGAATCCCGGTATCGTTCATTGCTGGAGTCGTCGCGATCTTCTTCTTGTTGATGGCAAGAAAGAGCCCGGCTGTCCAAACGGCCACCGTTGTCAAAGGTGCGCATGGGCGATTGTTTTCTTCTCGATTGGCATGTATGTCGTTGTATACGGCCTGCGTAACGCAGGCTTGACGAACATATTGTCCGATGTCATCCAGGCTGCGGCTGACCAGGGCTTGTTTGTCGCAACGATCGGCATGGGCTTCATCGCCGCGATTCTTTCTTCCGTCATGAACAATATGCCAACAGTCATGATTGACGCCCTGGCAATTGCAGATACTAACACAACAGGAGTTGTCCGCGAAGCACTGATTTATGCCAATGTCATCGGTTCCGACCTCGGACCGAAAATTACCCCGATCGGTTCACTGGCAACATTGCTGTGGCTGCACGTCCTTTCCCAGAAAGGCGTCAAGATTTCATGGGGCACTTATTTTAAAACAGGAATCATTTTAACCATTCCCACTCTATTCATCACTTTGGTAGGTCTATATATTTGGTTACTCATTATCTAATAACAAGGGAGCGAATCTACTATGTCTAAAAAAACTATCTACTTCTTATGTACTGGAAACTCTTGCAGAAGCCAAATGGCTGAAGGATGGGCAAAAAAATATCTTGGTGACGAGTGGGAAGTGAAGAGTGCGGGTCTTGAAGCGCACGGCTTGAATCCTAACGCTGTAAAAGCAATGAAGGAAGTGGACATCGATATCACGAACCAGACTTCCGATGTGATTGACCCGCAAATCCTGAACAACGCAGACCTGGTTGTAACTCTCTGTGGCCATGCTGATGAGCACTGCCCAATGACACCTCCACATGTAAGACGTGAGCACTGGGGATTTGACGATCCTGCCAAGGCAGAAGGAACAGAAGAAGAAAAGTGGGCCGTATTCCAGCGCGTCCGCGACCAAATCAGCGATCGCATCAAGACATTTGCTGAGACTGGAAAATAAACAAGAACCAACAGCCAAGGGG
Organism: Mesobacillus boroniphilus JCM 21738; assembly: GCF_000517385.1. Classification (GTDB taxonomy): domain Bacteria; phylum Bacillota; class Bacilli; order Bacillales; family Cytobacillaceae; genus Mesobacillus; species Mesobacillus boroniphilus. Next base: position 14,319 of record NZ_BAUW01000006.1, read on the forward strand.
AAACTCTTGGCTGTTGCTCAAAGGGAGGAGAATAGCTATGAAGACAATTAAAATCTTTGACCCGGCATTATGCTGTCCTACAGGAGTCTGCGGACCTAATGTAGATCCGGAATTAACCAGGGTAGCCTCCGCGATTTTTATCCTGGAGAAAAAAGGCTTTCCTATCAGCCGCTATAATCTTGCCAATGACCCAGCCGCATTTGTTGAACATAAAGAAGTGAATCAGGTATTGCATGAAAAAGGACCGGAGGCACTGCCGCTTGTATTGGTAGACGGAAAGGTCGAAAAAGCAGGCAGCTACCCTTCCAATGAAGAATTTGCAAGCTGGCTTGGCGTGGAAGTCAAAGAACTGACGCCTGATAAACCGCGCAATACGTTGCTTTAAGGAAGGAGAATAGCCATGTTCCAAACTTTCCATCCGAAATTTGTAGTCAACACGCCTTATCTCTTTTTTACCGGAAAAGGCGGAGTGGGAAAGACATCCACTGCCTGTGCCACAGCGGTTGCGCTGGCGGATACAGGTAAGAAGGTATTGATTGTGAGTACAGATCCGGCATCAAACCTGCAGGATGTATTTGATATCGAAATCGGCAATGATCCAGTCGAAGTTCCTTCTGTTGCGAATCTTTCAGCCTGCAATATCGATCCAGAGGAATCCGCAAGGCAATATCGGGAAAAAGTGATTTCTCCTTATCGAAGTGCATTGCCGGAAAGTGTGGTCGCGACGATGGAAGAACAGCTTTCCGGTGCTTGTACGGTGGAAATTGCTGCTTTCGATGAGTTCTCCAATTTGCTTACCGACCAGGATTTGATCAGCCAGTATGACCATATCCTGTTCGATACGGCTCCGACAGGCCATACTCTCAGGCTCCTGCAGCTTCCGACCGCGTGGAGCAGCTTTTTAGAGGAAAGCACTCACGGAGCATCCTGCCTCGGACCGTTGTCAGGCCTTGGAGAAAAGAAGCAGCTGTACACTTCCACAGTAAAAGCGTTGTCTGACCCAAATATGACAACACTTCTTCTTGTTACACGGCCGGAACCTTCTTCTATGCTTGAAGCAGAAAGAGCTTCATCTGAACTGAAGGAAATCGGCATGGAAAATCAGGTAGTCATCATCAATGGGCTTCTGCAGAATCACGTAGAAGAAGATCCTATTTCAAAAGCATTCTATGATCGACAGCGGAAAGCGCTTCTTGATTTGCCGCAAAAGCTGAAGCAGGTTGGGATGTTCTCAATACCTTTTGTTCCTTTTTCATTGACCGGGGTAGACAATCTTCGCAAGATGTTCAAGCCTGCGACGTATTCGGCTGAGAGAAGCGAAGTGGAATTGTCTGAAGCGAAATTGCATTCATTGCAGGAACTCGTTGATGATTTTGCAGAAAAGGATATGAGGATCATTTTTACGATGGGGAAGGGCGGAGTCGGCAAGACGACGATGGCATCCGCCATTGCTGTTGGACTGGCTGAAAAGGGCTTGAAGGTCCATTTGACGACAACCGACCCAGCCGCTCATCTTGATTATACATTCCAGCAGAAGGATGCCCACAATAACCTGAGCATCAGCTCCCTGGATCCGAAAAAGGAAGTTCAGGCATACAAAGAAACAGTCCTGTCTCAAAATAAGGACCAGTTAGACGAGGATGCCCTTGCATACCTTGAAGAAGATCTAAATTCACCTTGTACAGAAGAAATTGCCGTATTCCAGGCATTTGCCGATATCGTGGAGAAGTCGAAGGATGAGATTGTCGTCATCGATACAGCACCAACCGGACATACATTATTGTTGCTGAACTCTGCTGAGTCCTATCATAAAGAAATTTCCCGCTCGACGGTACGGTCTCTGAAAGTGTCCAGAACTTATTGCCGAAATTGCGCAATCCTGAGGAAACAAGCGTGGTCATTGTTACCCTGCCAGAAGCCACGCCTGTTCTTGAAGCGACGCGGTTACGCGATGATTTAAAACGGGCGTCGATTGAGCCGGTATGGTGGGTGATCAATCAAAGCCTGTATGCGCAGCAAACCACTGATCCGATTCTCCAGAGTCGAGCCGATGCTGAAAAAGTCTGGATCAAGAGAGTCAGTGAAGAGATCGCCGGGAAGACAAGTATTGTTCCATGGCAGCCTGAAGAAAAAATTGGGTACGATAAAATGAAGGACTTGATCAATCATTGAAAGGTGGATTCATAGATGAGTGAATACCAGGAATTAATCCCAAAACGAATTTACATTGGCGGAGCAGACGCCATACCTGAATTGCTGAAGAAGGAAAAAATTGATGTTGTGTATGATTTACGTGCAGAAAACGCAGAAGAACATTATGATTATAATCGGAAGCACCAGCCAATCGTCGACAATGCTGAGAACCAGGATGAGTCTGTGAAGCAAGCCATTGACGAGGTAATCGACGCATATGAATCCGGAAAAAATGTTTATTTCCACTGCTCTGGCGGAAAAAACAGAACAGGCACCGTCGCGATAGGAACATTGCTGAAGCTTGGAGAAGCCAACAGCATCGAGGAAGCGGAAGCAAAGGCAAAGGGAATCCGCAGCGTCATCAATGTGAATCCCGAAATGAAAGCAGCGCTCGGAAGATTATTCCCAGGCGCTTAGGATAGGAGGAAATTTTCATGAAAATCACCGATCAAGCTCGTGACAGCCTAAAGCAGATGCTGCAGGAGCAAAATGCAACCGGCATCCGTGTGTTTTTTGCCGGCATCAGTTGAGGCAGCCCAAAATTAGGCCTGGCTCTGGATGAGCCGGAATCAGATGATGAAGTTATTGAATCAAATGGAATCAGAGTAGCAATCGACCCATCAATCGAAAACGAAGCAAAGGAATCAACGCTCGATTTTGATCAGCAGGCGAACGGGTTCGTTTTATCTGGGAATGAGAGAGATTGCTGTTAAAGGAAAGAGCCGGTGTATGAACTCATGCACCGGCTTTTTTTTACATAAAATATTTGACCCTGTAGTGCACTACATAGTTTAAGATGTTTCTATAAGGGGGCCGAAATGTACAAGGTAAGCGAATTTTCCAAAATGACAGGACTCAGCAAGGAGACGCTCAGGTATTATGCGGAGATCAAGCTGCTCGATCCTGTATTCATCGACCTGAATAATAAGTACCGCTATTATGACAACGGATCCTATTTGGTTGCGCTGTTATTGGTGCACCTGAGACGATTCAATTTTACCATCCAGGAAATGCTGACCGTGGTGAATGATGAATCATTTGAAAATCTGGAACAAATATTATTGAAAAAGAGACAGGGACTCGTCAATCAGGTGCAGGAGCTGAATGAACTGATTGAAGAAATGGATGATTTCTTCGAATTTGGGATGGAGGGTGCAGAAGATGATTAAGTGGCACGAAGAGCGGAACATTCCGGTCAATATCGAGACAATCTGGACATTATTTCAGCTGGAAAACATCCAGAGGATCATGCCGAATGTGGTAGAGAACAAGGTAATAGAAAAGAAAGAAGGAGTCGTCGGCTCGAAATACGAACAGAAATACAAAGAAGGCAAGCGAATCGAAACCTATATCGTTGAAGACCTCGAGTACGAAAATACTCCTGATAAAAAACACAACAAAATCGGTTTCACGCTAGCCAAAGCATTTCAGGTTGAAGCGGCGTTCACGCTGGTTAAGGTTGGTGAGGAGGAAACCAGATTCATTTATCAAGGTCAGAATACTGGGCTGAACTTTCTGGGCAAGACCTTGCTGAAATTGGGTGGAGAGAAGAACAACAAAAAAGTCGTCACCGATTTTATGGATAGAGTGGAAGAGGAAGCTTTGGTAGAAGCGAAGAAATGATTAGAAGGCTGCCAATAATAAGAAGGCAGCCTTACTTTTATGTAATATGTTTGAATTCCACAGGTGACGATAGATTGATTAAAGTCGATGGATGTCCGTATGCCATTGATTCATCGATGAAATCCTCTAGGTTTTCTACCGAATCTGCGAGGATTTTTACTAGATAGCTATATTGCCCAGCCAAACGATGGCATTCGACGACCATTGGATGCTGAATGCAGAATTCGCGGAACTCCTTGCAGCGCTTTGAATCGAACAGGATAAAAGCCATCACTTGCTTGTTCACTTTTTTGGGATTGAGAATCGCGCGATATCCAAGAATCGTTCCATTTTCCTCGAGATGTTTTACTCGCTCCTTTACCGCAGGGACGGATCACCCCACTCGCCTGCCTAGTTCAGTCATTGAAATCCTGCCGTCTTCCCGAAGATGGTGAAGGATATTTTTATCCACCTGGTCCATACTGACACCCCGTTCGTAATTTTAAAGGATGAAAATTCCTCGTCGTTCCTTATCTCCTCATTCTTACGATTGTTAACTTTATATCCAGAAGACAGCCGATTAAAAAAACGATATTAGTTTTTAAGGAAAGTAGTCTGAAATGCAGTAAATTTTAAGGAGATTGATTTGAAATAACGAAGAAACTTTATGTAAATTATATCCTTTTATCATTAAAATTACCTTATAAATGATAAGGGGTTGAAGGATATGAAGTTAACAAAAAATGATCCGCTGATTGTGATTGATGTACAGAAGGCTTTTTTTAACCCGGCCTGGGGGAACAGGAACAATCTCAATGCGGAAGAAAACATTGATAAACTGATCCGGCATTGGCGGGAAATGGGGCGGCCGATTATTTTCGTGCGGCATATCTCTGAAAATAAGAGTTCCTTCTTTTTTAGTGAAAAGAAAGAAGACATTGGGTTCATGAACTTTATCCAGCCGCTGAAGGAGGATATCGTAATTACTAAATCTGTGAACAGTGCTTTCATCGGGACTGATTTGCATCAAATTCTCGTGGATATGAATAGTGAGCATATTGTCATTACGGGATTGACAACGAACCACTGTGTTGAAACGACTACCCGCATGGCTGGCAATTACGGTTTAATCCAATCCTCATTACCGATGCGACAGCAACATTTGACCGGAAAGGGATTAATGGAGAAGTCTACGAAGCAGAATTGATCCATGCAATGACGATGGCGAACCTGAACGGGGAGTTTGCGGTAATTATGGATACCGAATCTCTTTTAAACGAGGGTATTCTTGTAAAATGAAGAAGTTCTTCGTTATGATTTAGCGGAAATTCGTTAAGATCGACCAGATTTTAAATTTTATTGGAGAAAAATTAAATATATCGACCACATTTCTCGATAATTCGACGACATTTCAGATTAATTCGTACACATTTTGATTTAATTCGACCACTTTCCGATTTATTTCGACCAAGTCGTTCATTCCGCCAATTTTAAAAGCCCGGGCAACGCCGCCCGGGCTTCATCATATTCACCACAAATTCGGTTTCACTACCATGAACCAGAGCATCGACATCAATAAGATGATGTAGGTCCAGATGGTGCGCTTTAGTTTTGCGGAGAGTTCTATTTTATTTGCGCCTTCTTCGGCAAATTTCCTGAGTGTCGGAGAGAATGCCCTTGCCAGGAAAAAGAGCGAGGCGAACAGCAAGGCTAAGGTCGCGATGATCCACGGTGTTTGCCAAGTCCATGGCCCGAGGATGACGAGCAGCACTCCTGTTCCAATCAGCACATGGCCGGCGTGCTTTGACAGCCGGACAGCTGATTTTAATGTGGCCAGATATGCTCCAGTTCTTTCCCCGCTGCATCAGGCAGTTTTTTTACAATTGGCATTAAAATGAAGAATGGTCCAATCGACATAATCACGCTCGCAACGTGAAGAAAAATAATCGCTCGATATGCCAGATTCATTTTTTATTCTGCTACAGGGCTGAATTCGTGCACCCAAACGCGCATTTGCGGAAGCCATGGCATTCCCGGGTGGTAAGACAGGATTGACTGCTTGTACTCCTCGACATTTTCAAAACCCTCGCGCTGAGCATCTGCATCTGTCAATTCTCCAAGAGATTGGGAATAAACATTGTCCACGACGAATTTCTTGCCTTTTAACTCCATGACTTCGCCCACGTCGGCATAACGGCCGTTACGGCGAGTCGCTGTTTTCTTGCCATCTAACACTTTATTGATGTCGTCTTCCATTGTGATCAGACGCTCGATCTCACACGTTTTTGGCGGTAAAGCATTGTTCTGTTCTGTCATTTAAAAAACTCCCTTCCTTTAGTTCCTTTAAAAATAAGATAAGTATAAAAATCACTTCGAGAAATGTCCAGCTCCAGCGCCTGGTCCCTCGAGACGCTTCGGTCCGCCCACCGAAGTCAAAGAACGACTTCACCGGTCGGCCCTCCAGCGCTTGTCGGGGCTGACCAAGGCGCTTTCGCTTTTCTTAATATAATGTATCATACTTTGAAAAAGGAAAGCCAAGGCATTCAACGTGAAAATAGTATTTTTAAAACTTTTTTACAAAACTTTTCATATAGAGTGTAACATTTTACATAGTTCATCGTTTTAGTAATGAGATTTTAAAAATGAGGAGCAGCAGTATGAATGACGGCAGAAGGAATGAACTCGACAATTTATATAGAAAGTAGGCGAAGCCCCTTTGTTATTTTCTGCTGAAGCTTTCAAGTTCGCATCAGCTGGCGGAGGATTAGGTGCAGGAAAATTTTGTACGCGCGACGATTTCACATTCTTTTTACCAGAATGAAGATGTGAGGGCCTGGCTTTTCAAGGTGGCCCGCAATGCGTATCTGGATGGTCGAAATGTTCAGTTACCAGGAAATAGAGGAAGCGCTCGAGCTGTCGGAAAATCAGGTGAAGGTGACACTTCACCGTGCGCGAAAAAAGCTGTCTGGACGAAACTGGATAAGGTCCACGAGGGCACGGTTGCTGAGCTTTCCTTTTCAACGAAAGGTATATGACACCCGAGGAAATGCTGGAATTTTTGAAGCCGTATGATCTTGATGTTTTATGGATGCCACTGTATCCCGGGGAGTTGAAGGAGTATGAAGAAAGCTGGTGGTCAGTACTCATTCCATGTCTGTCGGATCTTTTGGGTTCACCGGCGGCGTGATGCGCATGAAGGCTACACTTCAAAAAGCAAGTATCTGCTTGTCGAAAATCTAACTGATGAAAATAAAAAACTGATGCTGAAGCAAATGAAAAACCTGCTCGAAAATGAGTCAACCAGCTACCGCGAGAATTTCCTCGGACTCTCCCATCTTGAGGAGCGATACAATTATCTGATGAAAGAAGGATTCCAGATCTATGGGGCGGTCGTGACTGGCCCGGTGAAGGAATTGCGGAAGCTGAAAGAAAACGAGCAAATCCAGGGTGCCAACCTTGGGGACATGTCTTACTGGAACTGGTCTGAAGAGTAGAGCACCTCAGAATAAAATTTTATGAAGAAGCAAGGGCTTTACCAGGACTTTTGCTTCTTCTTTTGCATTTAGAAATATACTAAAATAGAGTTTTCTAGTAAAATGGAAGTAGAGGGTGGACAGCTGTATTTTTACAGTGGATATCCAATTTTAGGGGGATTTACCTCAGTTTCAAAATAGTTGCTTTCGAGAAATAATCAAGATAGATAGAGCGATAGTTTGCGCATTAAGGATGGGTAGAGGAATGATTCATGCCTAACTTGAGGCGGGGCGCCGGGAGATGATAAAGATGTTCCATAACTTTGATACGATTGATGAGTTGAAACGAGTTGTTTATATGTGGTTGCTCCCAATCATTACGATAGCCTGGTCATCAATAGCTTCCTGAATAATGAGAGGCTTTTTGATACAGTCATCAATACCACACTGATCGTTTGGTTCTTGATCAGCCTGGTTTTAGTCTACTTAAACCGAGCTATCCGTATTGGCGAATATGTTACCTTATTTTTAGTGAGCGCTTATCATGTCTTTACTTTATTCGATGTTGTACATAATGATCTGGCAATAACAGGCGGGTCACTTGGGGATTTCATCGTTTGGATCCCTTTGATCATCATGTTTTTCTTTTTAGTGCTAGGGACAAAAAAAAGGACTGTATTACTCAATCTTCATCTTCATGATTACACTAACTATCGGAGTGATTTATAGCGGGGAGATGACCCCTGAATCAATCGATTCCCTGACACAATTCCATGCCGCAAATATCGTTTATATACTAGTCCTATTTTACGCGCAAAATATGTTCCGAGCTTTTACAGAGAGGGATTTCTTTAAAAAGCACGCCTATATCGATTCCCTTACCCGCGTGGCGAACCGGCACCAGATTGATGTCTGGCTCGAGGAAAGGCTCGAGGCTGCGGAAGATGGAAGGGCGTTTTCAATTATCTTTTTCGATATCGACCTTTTTAAAAAGGTTAACGATGACTTTGGCCATAAAATCGGTGACTGTGTTTTGAAGGAGCTGTCTGCCATCGTCTCTGGCAATCTAACAGATGGTGACCTGTTCGGCCGCTGGGGCGGGGAGGAATTCATCCTGATTACGGATAATACCGGTGGACAGGCCTATGAAAAAGCGGAGCACTTCCGGAAGATGGTCGAAAATCATTGCTTCAAAGGAGCTGGCAGTTTGACGGCGAGCTTTGGGGTCACGGATTACCAGAGCGGAGACAATATTGATTCCTTGCTGAACCGTGCTGACGAAGGATTGTACGTATCGAAAAATTCTGGCAGGAACAAAGTTACCGTGAACTAGCCGTCCTCATTTATAGGAACCCTTTTTAGTTCCAAAAAATATATGATTAAACTATATTGATAATGTGGTAAGATAACAATGGTTAGGAATCTTGAATAGTATTAATATATGAAATCGCTTTCAATAGAATGGTAAAAGGAGCAGTGCACCATGAAATATCGTTCTGCATTTGATATTATTGGTCCGGTGATGATCGGGCCTTCGAGTTCGCATACAGCAGGGGCTGCGCGGATTGGCCGCATAGCGCGCACTTTATTCGAGAAGCAGCCGACAAAGGCCGTCATCTCCCTGTACGGCTCTTTTGCAAAAACTTATAAAGGCCATGGAACCGATTTGGCACTCGTTGCTGGAATCTTGGACTTTGATACATTTGATGAACGGATTCCCAATGCTTTGAAAATCGCAGAGGAATCTGGACTTGAAGTTGAATTCAATACGGAAGATGCTGTAATGGAGCATCCGAACACTGTAAAAATAAATTTATATGATGGGCAAGGCAAGGAGCTTGAAATCGTCGGGATTTCCATTGGGGGCGGAACGGTTGAGATTACAGAAATCAATTCGTTCAAGTTGAAGCTGTCCGGTGGCAATCCGGCAATCCTGGTCGTCCATCATGACAGATTCGGGCTGATTTCAGCCGTGACGACCGTTTTATCAAAGCATCAGATTAACATCGGCCATATGGAAGTCTCCCGAAAAGATAAGGGAGACACAGCAGTAATGGTCATTGAAATGGACCACAAAATCGAGAATGGCGTTTATGCGAGTTAACTGCCTTGATGGCGTTGACCAGGTCATCCGTCTCGTTGACTAAATATGAGTGACATCAGGAGGGCTAGCCATGTTTCGTAATGTTGCGGAGCTTGTTGAATTAGCTGAAAAAAATCAGGTGAAAATCGCCGAAATCATGATTCGGCAGGAGATAGAAGTATCAGGACGTTCCCGCGAGGAGATCATTGCCCAGATGGAAAATAATCTGCAGGTCATGGAACGTGCTGTAGAGCGAGGTTTGAATGGGGTCAAATCCCAGACCGGCCTAACAGGCGGGGATGCAGTCCTGTTGCAAAAATACATCGACAGCGGAAAGTCGCTGGCTGGCAATCTATTATTGGATGCCGTCAGCAAGGCAGTTGCCACGAATGAAGTAAATGCGGCAATGGGCATCATCTGCGCGACGCCGACAGCAGGATCAGCAGGCGTCGTTCCGGGTACACTTTTTGCAGTAAAAGAAAAGCTGAACCCGACACGCATGGAGATGATCGAGTATCTGTTCACAACAGCGGCATTCGGTTTTGTCGTAGCGAATAACGCATCGATTTCCGGCGCAGCCGGCGGTTGCCAGGCTGAGGTAGGTTCAGCTGCCGGAATGGCTGCGGCTGCAATCGTTGAAATGGCTGGCGGAACTCCGCAGCAGTCATCAGATGCCTTCGCAATTACGTTGAAGAATATGCTTGGATTAGTCTGCGACCCAGTTGCAGGACTAGTCGAAGTTCCATGTGTAAAAAGAAACGCGATGGGTGCATCGAACGCTATCACTGCTGCCGATATGGCACTGGCAGGCATAACAAGCAGAATTCCATGCGACGAAGTCATCGGCGCGATGTACGCCATCGGCCAGACAATGCCATCGGCACTGCGGGAAACAGCAGAAGGCGGACTCGCGGCAACACCAACTGGACGCCGATTGGAAGAAGAAATCTTTGGGAAGCCAAAGTCGAAGCTTGTGGATTATTTAATCCAAAAATAAGTTTGAAAAAGCCACTATCAATTGAAGTGGCTTTTTCTAATGGCAAAATTTCCGAGTCGGGACTTAGATTTTTTTACAATAAAAGAATGTTCCGTTTCTGGCACTCTTTCATCGTTTCCTCATTCCAAACAGATACCTGTACCTCACCAATATGGATTTTTTGCAGAAGAAACATGCACAGCCGTGATTGCCCGATTCCGCCGCCGATGGTGTAAGGAAGTTCTTTATTCAATAACGCCTGATGATACTCCAATTGTGTGCGTTGTTCCTGGCCGGCCAGCTTCAGTTGTTCTAATAAAACTTTTTCATCAACCCTGACACCCATTGAAGTGATTTCGATTGCCTGCTCTAAAGGTGGATACCAGAGCAACAGGTCGCCATTGAGATTCCAATCATCATAATCAGGTGAACGGGAATCATGCTTTTGGCCTGATTGAAGCTCATGCCCTATTTGAGTAATAAAGATTGCTCCGTACCTCTTTGTGATTGTATCCTCTCGCTCCTTTGGTGAAAGATCAGGATACGAATCCTCCAGTTCCTGTGAGGTGATAAAGCTTATTTCTTTCGGCAGGATGGGATTCAAAACGGGATAAAGTTTTGCTAAAAAACTTTCCGTCCTTTTGATTACATCGTAAATTTTTTCAACAGTGGATTTCAGTGTATTCACATTCCGCTGCTTTCGGGAGATTACTTTTTCCCAGTCCCATTGGTCGACATAAAGGGAATGAAGATTGTCGAGTGTCTCATCACGCCGGATTGCGTTCATGTCGGTATAAAGTCCTTCCCCTAGAGAAAAACCATACCGCTTCAACGCCATCCTTTTCCACTTGGCAAGAGATTGAACAATTTCAATCCTTTCGTTATCCACATCAAGTGCGTCAAAGGAAACAATCCGTTCATTTCCAGCCAAGTCATCATTGATTCCCTTCCCGCCTCTTACAAAAATTGGGGCCGACACTCTAGTCAGGTCCAGTGCCTCCGCAAGATTGCTTTCAAAAAAATCCTTCGTCTTCTTAATCGCAACTTCTGTTTCTCTTAAATTCAGTTTTGACTGATACTTCAAAGCAGCATTGCTCAATTTTGATCATCCTCTCCATATTATTTTAGCACTTTAAAGTAATTCCGCAAACATCCATTTACTTTATGACAGCAGGAAGTGAAAGTAGCTACTGTCCTTCTGCAAAAACGAAAAGCGACAACAGAAGTCGACAGTTTTAGTATTGAAGTGCCTATATACTAGTTAATAGAATTAATAAGTAGGGGGCGTGAGATGAGGAAAAAAGGATGGGCGGCTGCAATCGCAATTGGACTAGTCATGGCAGGGATTCATCCCGCTGAATCAGCAGAACTATCGGACATCCGCCAGCAACGACTGAATCTTAAGCAGGATTTCACCAAAAAAGAAGCGCAAATCGACGCAATGGATGAGGCGGAGCAAAAATATCTCTTCGAACTCAAGGCATTGGACGATGAGGTGGCAGTGGTCAACCAGAAAATCCGTGACCTTCAAAGCGTCCTCGATGGCTCAGTGAAATCTGTAGCAGATTTGAGAGCGGAAATCGAGGAGCTCACTGACATCATCTTCAAGCGCGAAAAGCGGATCAAGGAACGGCTGCGGACTATGCAGGCACAGGACGGGTTGGGAATGTACGTGGATATAATCTTTGATTCTAAAAATCTGTCCCAATTGCTAGAGGTGGCGACTGTCGTAAGTACCATCATAAAAGCGGATAAAGAGTTAGTGGCAGAACATCAGGCAGACCTGCAAATATTGAAGGATCAAGAGATTTTCCTCCAGCAGGAGATTGTTTCACTCGAGAAGGACCAAAAAGAAATGCAGAGTTTGCAAGATCAATTGAAAAAGAAGGCGGAAGAAAAGCAACGTCTGCTTGATACTGTTCAGGACACAAAGCGGGAAAGCGAATCAAAGCTGATGGACATGTATGAGGTCTATGTCAATCTCGCATCTCAGGAGATTGCGATTTTAAAAGAAAAGCAGAATCATCGTGAGGAGTATCTCGCTGCGAACCCGGAAGACGTATTCATCATGCCGACTAGCGGCGAGCTGACTTCTGGTTACGGTCCAAGATGGGGCAAGCTCCACGCCGGAATTGACATCGCTGATGAATCGCCTGACACTGTGGTTGTCGCTGCTGCTTCCGGAACTGTTATCCGCTCCTATTATTCGGCTACATATGGCAACTGCGTCCTGATCACCCATAAGATCAATGGCAAGACATTCACCACCCTTTACGCCCATCTGGAAAAAAGCACTGTCACCACCGGGCAATCCATCAGCAAAGGCGAAATGCTCGGCTACATGGGCAACACCGGTGACAGCAGAGGCAAGCATCTCCACTTCGAAATCCATGAAGGCCAGTGGAACTATGAAAAATCAAACAGCGTTGATCCGCTTGTATACGTTAGAAACTGAGCCAGATTCAATTTGCGAATCTGGCTTTTTACAGTTGTTCTTTACGTTAACGTCAATGGTATAATTTATTTACTGATTATTCTGTAAAAAAGAGGTTTTACTTATGAATTCTATTTCCGATCTGGCTGAGGAATTTGGGATTACAACCAGAACCATCCGTTATTATGAAGAGCTTGGATTGTTGAGGCCTACTCGCACTGAAGGAGGACGGCGGATGTATTCCAGCAGTGATGTAGCAAAGATGAAACTCGTCCTCCGCGGAAAGCGATTCGGTTTTTCGCTTGAGGAAATTAAAGAAATGGTGCTGCTATTCGACGAGGACCGGTCCGGCGAAAAACAACTGCAGCGGACCATTCAGTATGGAGAAGAGAAACTTGCAGAAGTGAATGAAAGAATAACAGAGCTCGTCGAAATCAAAGAAGAAATCGAAAGACTGATGACTGAATTTAAGGGGAGGTTACAAGGATGAATTTTTACGAAGAAGAACCGCAGTTTAGGGCATTGCTGAAGGAATTATTGGATGAGGAATTTTTTGCGTATGCGGACAAGGAGTTGAATGCGTTCGGTGAAAAATGTGCCAATGAAATTGAAGAAAGGGCAAGGTTTACCGACAGGGAAGGGCAGCCAAAGCTGATTAAGTTCGATGCTTATGGAGACGACATCTCTGAAGTCTGGGTGAATGATGGTTATCGTAAAACGGTCGAAGATTCATATAATACCGGCATTGTCGCTACGTCCATAAAGAAATACCAGAACTAGGCCGCCGGGGAAATTATATTTATTCCTATGCCCAGGGTTATCTGCTGTCTCAGACCGAGGCAGGCTTTTACTGCCCGGTAACACTGACAATGGCAACAGCATATTTATTAGACCAATACGCATCTCCAGAGCTAAAAGAAAAATTCCTGCCTCATGTCTTATCAACAGGAGAAACAACATTATACGAAGGCGCCACCTTCCTGACCGAACGCCAGGGCGGATCCGATGTCGGAGCAAACGTAGTGAAGGCAGTCCAGATAGCGGACGGCTACAAAATTTATGGAGAAAAATACTTCGCATCCAACGCAGGAATGTGCGGAGTCGCCATGGTTTTAGCAAGGAAAGAAGGTGCCCCATCCGGCACAAAAGGTCTGACACTCTTCGCTGTCCCATGGCGCAAAGAAGACGGAAAGCTGAACGGCATAAAAATTCGCAGACTCAAAGATAAACTCGGAGTACGCGCAGTCCCATCCGCCGAAGTCGAATTCGACGGAGCAGAAGCTTATGTAGTTGGCGATCCAACAAAAGGCTTCTATTACATGATGGAAGCACTGAACCTCTCCCGCGTCTGCAACACCGTCGCCTCCCTCGGCATCATGCGCCGATCCTACAGCGAAGCACGACAATACGCATTGAAACGCGACGCCTTTGGCAAGAAGTTGGCCGATTTCCCAATGATTAAGGATTCTCTTGTAAAAATGGCAGCGAAGCTCGAAGTCGAAACCCGAACCGTTTTCAAGTACTTGCCGTTGTTTGAGAAAGTCATGAGGAATGAGCCGGGAGTATCAGAAAAAGACATCGTTCTGAACAGGCTCTACATCGCCCTGCTGAAAAAAGAAACCGCAGAACAAGCCGTACATTTTGCTCATGAAGCAATTGAAATGCACGGTGGGAATGGGTATATTGAAGACTTTGTCACGCCGAGGTTGCTTAGGGATGCCCAAGTGCTGACCGTATGGGAGGGGACAGCGAATATCCTGGGGCTTGAGGTATTGAGGTTGATGGAGAAGTTTGGTGCTGGAGAGTTGTTTTTGGAGGAAATGAAAGAGCGTGTTGCTGGGATGGAAGGTGAGTATGTAGACCAGGTGCGCGGTGGAATAGAGCAGCTGGAGAAACTGTTGTTGTCTCTGCAAAAGGCATCACATGATCATAAGACTTTTCATTCCAAGCGTGTGGCACAATTGATGGTGAAGATTTTTGAGAGTGTGAATGCTTTGGAGTATGCTGCGAGTGGGGATGAACGGGCGGTGAAGGTGATGGAGGTCTATATAGTAGAAACTTGGAAATCAGGACATGAGTTCAATGAACAATTGAAATCCGTCGATTACTTTGATGTAGTATTGGCTTTAGAGGAATACGAGAAAGAAACCGCTATCTAAAAGATTAAAACAAGCCTAGGTCGGTATAGGCTTGTTTTTTTGTCGAGAAAACAGGAATTCTGACTACTTAAATACTTTGAAAATAAATTCTTCCAAGGTTGTTGACACTGTAAATCATAGATGGTAATTTAATTATATGTTCTATATAAAGAACGTCCAAATTCTTTATTAAGTTACACCATGCCAGGAGGAAAAGATGAGCGCAATTGCAGGAATCATTCACTTAAAAAAAGAGCCAGTTCCCTTCGAACATGGAAGGAACATAATGAAAAGTCTTGAAAAGTTCCCGGCAGATGATATCCAAGTCTGGCACAGACACAATGCCTTCATTGGAAACCATGCGCAATGGATCACACCAGAATCCGTCGGAGAGCAACAGCCTTTCTATGATTCCGAAAGACAATGCGTCATCACTGCAGATGCCATCATAGATAATAGAGAAGAACTATTCGAAAAGCTACAAGTCGAGCGGTCAAAACAGAAGCACATGCCAGATAGCCAGCTCATTTTGCTAGCTTACTATAAATGGGGAGAAGAATCCCCAAAACACCTCGTAGGGGACTTCGCTTATATGATCTGGGATGAGAGAAACCAGAAATTATTTGGAGCGAGAGATTTTTCCGGATCAAGAACTTTGTATTATTACAAGGACCATGAGAGATTTGCGTTTTGTACTACCATTTTGCCGTTGCTTTCATTGCCAGGAGTTAAGAAGGAATTGAATGAACAGTGGATGGCTGAGTTTTTGGCGATACCCGTAAACTTTGAATCTGTTGATCCATCTTCCACTACTTATAAACAAATAGAACAGTTGGCACCTTCTCACTCTATTAGTGTAAATGATGAAAAGGTCATTTTATCTAGATATTGTTACCTTATGGAAGGTAACAAGGAACTAAAACTAAAATCAGACGAAGAGTATGAAGAAGCATTTCGAGATGTGTTCCAAAAGGCAGTCAAATCAAGAATTAGAACACATCATAATGTAGGAGCGCACTTAAGTGGTGGATTGGATTCCGGTTCAGTAGTAGGCTTTGCTGGAAAACTATTAATACAAGAGAATAAAAAGCTAAATACCTACAGTTATGTACCCGTAGAAGTTCCAGGATTGGACTCATAAAAGCAGAGTAGCCGATGAAAGTCCCTATGTTAAGGCAACTGTAAACCATGTAGGCAATATTCATGATCACTACTATAGCTTTAGCGAAAGAAGTCCATTTACCGAAATTGACGATTGGTTGGAGACTATGGAAACGCCTTATAAATTCTTTGAGAATACTTTTTGGCTAAGAGGGATGTATGAAAAAGCACAAGAGAAGAAAGTTGGAGTGCTGCTAAATGGTCAGAGGGGGAATTGGACTATATCTTGGGGACCGGTTTTAGATTTTTATGCAGACCTACTTAAAAAATTCCGATTGATAAATCTCTATCAAGAATTGAACCAATATAGTAGGAACATTGGTGTGCAACGATCAAAGATTATGGTGGCTGCTCGAAAAAAAGCATTTCCTGCATTAAACAAATTAATAAATCCTACTGAGTCATTTCAATTTCCGATGATTATTAACCCTAAGTTCGCTAAGGACACAAATGTATTTTCGAAATTGAAAGAACACGGCATCGATGTTACCTTATCGGAAAGTCCGAGTGCATATGAAGTCAGAGATAGACAGTTTAGGCAGTTATACTATTGGAGTTTAACAGGAACATATGGTGCTAAACTCTCTTTGCGCTACTCCGTTTGGGAACGAGATCCGACTAATGATTTAAATGTAATTAAGTTTTGTCTTTCAGTACCAGAAGAACAATTTGTTAGAAATGGGTTGGATAGGGCACTTGTTAGAAGGTCTACAAAAGATTTATTACCAGATAAAGTAAGAATGAATATGAAATCCAGGGGGGTTCAAGGAGCGGATGGTGTTTATCGCATGTCATCTTACTGGGACACTTTCATAGAGGAGTTAGAAACAATGAGTGAGGATCCTATATCTGAGTACTACCTAAATCAATCAGTATTAAAGAGGGCCATAGTTAAGATAAAGCACGAACCCAGCCCAGAATATGCTTTTGATTTCGATTTTAGGATTTTAATGAGAAGCCTAATCTTTTATCGGTACTTAAAAAAGATTTCTTGAGAGGAGGTGAAAGAATGAAAAAGCAATGGCAAAAACCAGAGTTAGAAGTACTTAATGTCACTATGACAATGGCTGGACCAGGAATTAAAACTCCTGATGCTGTTCAACCGGACCAAGACGAAATGGTTCACTATAGTTAAATCTCTCGTCATATTTAATTTTTTTAATGACTAAAAGGCCCTTATGCAGTTTTTATGTATGAGGGCTATTTTTAAAAATTTTTCTTGCATAATATGGAGTGGAAAACATGATTGGTACTGATGCAAGCATTCATTATGAAGCATTTGGTTTGAAAATAAAAAGTATGATAACCTTACCGGAATTGAAGGTCGCAGGAGATAGGAATGAATTACATGAGGTAGTAATAACAGAAGGAGATTTGAATCAAATTTGGTCAAGTAAAACTAAGGATAATGGAAAATTTTTTGTTGAGGGAAACACCATCATGTTTCGAATACGAGATACAGCAACGTTTCTAGTGAAGGATGGACATAAGATAATTGTTTCACCCAAGCCAAATGCAGATCCAAATAAAATCCGTCTTTATATTTTGGGTACCTGTATCGGGGTCATCTTGATGCAAAGAAAAATCTTTGCTTTGCATGGTAGTGCCATTGATATTTACGGGAAAGCATATGCTTTCGTAGGACATTCGGGTGCCGGTAAATCAACACTTGCTTCTGCTTTTATTAATAGAGGATTTAACATGTTAAGTGATGATATTATACCAGTTTCTATGAGCAAAAACGGAGTATATTATGTAAATCCAACTTATCCTCAACAAAAGCTTTGGGAAGAAAGCTTACTTAACTTTGAAATGGATTCAAATAATTATAAACCATTATTTGAACGAGAGAACAAATTTGCTGTTCCAGTTCAATCTAATTACTGTGATTGTTCTTTACCGCTTGCAGGGGTTTTTGAGATTATCAAAACGAAAGAAGAGAATGTTTCTATAATGCCAGTCGTTAATCTAGAGAGGTTTCGACTTTTATTTAACCAGACTTTTCGACAATCATTAATCTCGCGCCTAGGATTGCTCGAATGGCATTTTTCAGAATCAGCTAGGATTATAAAACAAATTAGTATGTACCAGATATATCGTCCTTCAACGAGTTTTACGGCACCTGAATTAGTAGAAAAGATCTTAAAGAAGATAAGTGAGGGGGAGAGTCTAAATGTTGACTAAGGAAAAGATTTTATTAGATAGTAAGGTTGTTCAGAAGCCAGGAAATATTGTGAGTGACATGGATGGAGAAAAAGTGATGCTAAATATTGATAATGGGAATTATTATAATCTTGGGGAAATAGGAGGAGTTATTTGGGAAATGATTAAAGAACCGATTTCAATCGAACGATTAATTTATATGTTAATGGAAGAGTTTGATGTTGAAAAGAAAGATTGTGAGAGCCATTTAATTTCGTTTTTAACCAATTTGTCTTCAGAATGTTTAATTGAAGTATTAAATAGGTGAGGTGAAATGCGGAAATTTATCATATTATACAATTTAAATAATAGCGAAAGACTATTGTTTATGGAGACCATAATCCATTTGGCATGGGCTCGTGTTCTTAAGCTTTTTCCATTTAAAAAAGTTTCTCCTATGTTAGGTACTTACATGGATGAATCTTCATTCCAAGAGGAGTTTTCGGTTTATGAGACAGTTAGAAAAATATCCAATGCAATACATATCATAAGTCGATATACACCGTGGGAAAGCAAATGTTTAGTAAAAGCTATTGCAGGTATGAAAATGCTTCAAAGGCGTGGGATAAACAGTACATTATATTTAGGTACCGCAAAGGATGAAACGGGCAAGTTGATTGCTCATGCATGGCTCAGAAGTGGTAGCTATTATGTAAGTGGGGCAGAAGAAATGAACCGTTTTACAGTAGTAAGCAAGTTCTCAAATAAAAAAAATATTGAATATGAGGAATTTACAAATGGGGATTACTAGTGAAAAAAGGCACTTTTCAAAAGAATTGCAGCTACTGCTTTTTTTCTTAAATTCAAAATACGAAGAAAACAATCTCTTGAATGAAAAAGAGAGATTTGCTGATATTAATTGGGAGCATTTTATTCAACTTACTCTTCACCACCGTGTCTATCCCATTATTTACAAAAAGATGAATGTAATCAAGAGTAACGTTGTGCCCCCTAAGGTAATAGGGCGATTAAAGCAATATTATCAAAAGAATGTTTTCCAGATGTTGATGTTAGCTGGGGAAACAGAAAGTATTTCTAGACTTTTCATGGATCAAAATATTAGAACATTATTTCTGAAAGGGCCCGTACTTGGAGATCATTTATATGGGGATATTTCTTTAAGAACTTCCTCAGATATTGATGTTCTCATCCCAATTAGAGATTTAGAACGAGCTGAGAATATTCTGTTAAAACGGGGGTATATAAAAGACGATTATATTTTGACTGTTCTAAATGACTGGAAATGGAGGCATCATCATATCACTTTCATTCATCCACAAAAGAAAATAAAAGTGGAAGTACATTGGAGGTTAAACCCAGGCCCATCATGGAATCAACCTTTTGAAGATTTATGGACTCGGAAGAAGCAAAGCAGAATCTCAGATTTTCCTGTGTATATATTGGGTAATGAAGATTTATATGTATTTTTGACTTCACATGGAGCCCGTCATGGATGGTCTAGGCTTCGATGGCTAATAGACATCGACAAGTTGGTTAAACTTGATCTAGATTGGAACTGCATTAAAAGGCTCCTGAAACAATATCAACTTACTCCAGTAGGAGGGCAGGCATTACGGCTTGCTTCTGATTTATTAAATTCATTTACTCCATTGGAATTAAACGATATAACCGAATCAAAAAAACAAAGAAGTTGGCTAATGGAGCTCTATTTTACATTGAACAAATGATTGATCTCCATGTAGAACCATTGCCAGAAAATATAGCTCATTACCATAAAAATCATTTATTCCTATTAATGACTTTCAAGCAAAAAGTATTATTTATTCTTAGTTTTTTATTCCCTTATCCTGAGGATGCTCAATTTTTCCCATTGCCGAAGTCGTTTCATTTTATGTATTTTCCTTTGAGACCATTTCTATGGGCTTTGAGAAGAAAAAGGAAGCAGGCAATGTTTTAGGAGGATGTTCAATGAATTCCTTTTTATATTATATAAGACGATTATTTTCTTTTTCAGGAAGCATCCTCTATTGGAATATCATAGGTATGGCTGTAATTGGCTTTTTGGAGGGAATAAGCATATTATTACTAGTTCCCTTAATTAACTTAAGTGGGATAGTGGATTTTGATTCTGGGAAAGAAGGGCTTTTCGATATCTTGCATTCTGTACCTGAGACTTTAAGTTTACCTATAATTCTACTGACCTATGTCTTATTGGTTGTTGGACAAAACCTGTTTGATAAAAACTTGAATATGAGAAATGTGAAAATTGCCCATGGTTTTATTGGGTTATTAAGGATAGAAACATATGAGGCATTGTTGAGATCGAATTGGGGATTTTTCACAAGAAAAAGAAGTCAGATTTAATTAATGTGATGACTATTGAATTGGCAAGGGTATCTGGGGGAGTGTACCAATTTATACAACTGCTAACTTCCATAATTTTTAGTTTGATTCAAATCTGCTTTGCAATTTGGTTATCTGCAAAGATGACGATATTCGTGCTCCTAAGTGGCCTATTTTTATCATTTTTTTCGCGGAGGTTTATAAAAGAGTCAAAATTACTTGGAAAAAAAAACTTCACTGATATCTCAAGAATATTTAGCAGGAATAACGGATCAACTAAACGGGATAAAGGATATTAAAAGCAATACTTTGGAAGATTCGAGGATTAACTGGATTCGCTCGGTTGTTCACAGCATGTATGCAGAACAGATAGAGTATATAAAAATTAAGATATCATCACAGTTATTCTATAAAATATCATCTGCTATCCTAATTGCCACATTTATTTATTTCTCCGTAAAAATGTTCAATTCACAGCCGTCACAGTTTCTATTGATTATTGTCATCTTTAGCCGATTATGGCCAAGGATATTAGGCATTCAGTCCAATCTCGAACAATTAGCCTCAACGTTGCCAGCGTTTAAGGCATTAAATGATCTGCAATTAGAATGCAATATCTCGAGAGAAACAGTAAATAAAGTAGAGAGATCCAATGTGTCTCCTATAGTTTTAAATAAAGGGATTCAATGTATGGAGGTGTTTTATCGTTATGATCAGACCATTCCAAAGTATGCTTTACAAAATATCAGTTTAAAGATACCTGCTAATCAAATGACAGCTATAGTAGGAAAGTCAGGAGCCGGGAAAAGTACATTAATTGATATTTTAATGGGCCTTCATTCACCTGAAAAGGGAGAAATCCACATTGATAATCAGTTATTGACAGATAAAATGCTAAGTTCATTAAGAATGGCCATTAGCTATGTTCCCCAGGATCCATTTCTTTTTAATGCGAGTATTAGAGAGAATTTTAAAATGATTAATCCAAAAGTAACAACAGAACAAATATGGGAATCGTTAGAGTTTGCTGCAGCTGCGGAATTCGTTAGAAAGTTGCCAAAAGGTCTTGATACAGAAATAGGTGATAGAGGTATTAAGCTTTCTGGAGGAGAAAGGCAGAGACTTGTACTTGCCAGGGCAATACTGAAAAATCCATCCATTCTTATATTAGATGAAGCTACCAGTGCATTAGATACAGAAAATGAATTGAAAATACAAACTAGCTTAGAGCAACTTAAAGGAAAAATGACGATCATCGTAATAGCTCACCGCTTATCTACTATTCGTAATGCAGATCAAGTGATAGTAATGGAAGAAGGAAAAGTAATTCAAAGTGGAAGGTATGGACAGCTCGCTAGCGATTCATCGGGTGTTTTTAGTGGGTTACTAAAACAACAGAATGCGCTAATGTCATCATAAGAGAAAATAATTCCCAAAAAGTATTGACTTGTTCTTTATACAGAACTAAAATAGGTATATAATATCAGTAATTGAGAACGTATATTTTTTAGGTCTTAATGTTCTCTATCTAGAACAAACTAAGTTTTAAGGTGGGTTAATGAGCAATGAATAATTCAAAAAAAGGGATTTCCAAAGAAATCAATATAAAAGAAATTTTCTTAGTCATGAAAAAACGTCTTTGGATCATTGCCGTTATTACTGCCCTGTCATCAATTGCTGGATATTTATATGGGGAAAAGGATATCACTCTTCTATATCAATCTTCGGCCCGGATTATTATAGGTAAAGAAGCTGACATGAATACGCTGCAGGTGATACTGAAAGATCCAGTAGTATTGGAGAAGGTTGTTGAGAAACTGGATTTGAATCGAAGTCCAGAGTCTTTGGCTAATCAGATTAGTGTAGGAATTATTGATAGTTCAAAGGTTGTAAATGTACAAGTGATTGATACCAATCCCAATAGAGCAGCTGATATTGCAAATACAACAGCGGAGGAGTTTAAAAAAGAAATTAGCAGCCTTTTAAACTTTAATGATTTAAGGCTTTATTCCCCCGCAAAAGTAAATTCCAACCCAATAAATGAGCAAGAGAATAAAGCGGGAATTATAGGATTGGTCTTTGGTCTTTTTGCAGGCATTGGATTTGTTTTTTTCTTGGATTCATTGGATGACACGATTAGGTCTAAAAAAGATGTAGAGGATATTCTGGATCTTCCGGTATTAGGAAGGATATCGAAAATGAGCAAAAAAAATATTCAAAAACAAAGTATTCATCAAATAGATTTTCCGCGAGGTGATACCGGTGTTCCAAAGTAAACGTAGAGCAGCAGCAGCAAGGCAAAAAAGGAATTTGATAGTTTACTCAAACCCGGATTCAATTATTGCTGAACAATTCAGGACACTTCGCACGAATGTCCAGTTCCTAAATGGTGGCAAAAAAAGCACATTGCTTTTAACTTCACCAAGTTCAAGTGAAGGAAAGTCAACTGCTGCCGCGAATCTTGCAGTTTCTATGGCACAGCAAAAGGAAAGCGTACTGTTGGTTGATGCAAATTTAAGGGATCCTCATATTCATTTTATATTTAAAATTCCGAATGATAAGGGATTGGCAGATGTCCTAACTGGCCAGGCAGAACTTAAAGATGCAGCATACCAAACCGAAATCGGAAACCTTGCTATTTTGACAAGCGGCCAGCTAGATTCTAACCCAGCTGAATTACTCGGTTCAGAAGCCATGGAGAAGTTATTTCAAAAGGCACTAGAGAATTACGATGTGATTCTGATCGATTCCCCTCCAGTGCTGGAGGTAACGGATACAAAGTTGTTAGCCAATAAAAGTGATGGTGTAATACTTGTTATAGGTGAAGGAAAAACAGCTATTGAAAAAGCGACGGAAGCAAAGAAGGCTCTTGAGTTCGCTAAAGCAAAAATCTACGGCGTCATATTGAATGAGATGAAGTAATAATTTTTTTTTTACCACTTTTGTTCTCTATTGAGAAATTAATGTTCTTTTTATGGTGATGTCTCCTAGCCGTTATCAAAGGAGGCACTCGGTCATGCTGTGGGTTGAATAAACCTTAGACGCTCTGGTCGTCGGGAGTGTGATGTGAGGGGGGGTTGAATGCCCCGTATTTATTATAAAGTCTTTACTTATTTGTTTTCTGAAAAGAACCAATAAGTAAAGACTTTATTTTTAAGGAGGATACATATGAAAGAAATAGATAAGTTTCCGAAATCGATAAAAAAAGCAGTACGCTACATAAAGCAAGACGCCAGCAAAGAGGAATTGAAAGAAATAAGAAAGCTGATCGACTATGCTATTAAGCTGCGGAACGTGAGGTTAGATTAAAAAAGGAGGGAGGAAAAGCATGACCTATAGGCAAAGACTTTCATTATTTATCCTTATTGATTCAGCCATTGTGCTAACGGCGATTTTCATTAGTCATTTACTAGTACGTGGGACAATTGATACTTCAACATTCTTTTATTTAACTAGTGCACAGCCATCTTATTAAGCCATCATTTATTTTCATTTAAATTCAAGCTTTATAAAAAGGCCTGGGAATATGCAAGTGTCGGAGAACTGATTATCATCCTGAAGACGGCGACAGCTTCAATCCTGACGGCAGCTGTATTCCAGGGAGTCATTCTCAATGAAATCTTTCTAAGGCGGTTGTCGGTAACATGGTTGCTTTTAGTATTAATCATTGGCGGGTCAAGGTTTTGCTGGAGGATTTACAGAGATCTATATTTGAGTCGTTTAACTTTTAGCAAAAGGACACTAATTATTGGTGCAGGTTCTGCCGGAACGATGGTTGCAAGGCAGTTGCTAAAAAGTAAGGAATCTGACCTCCAGCCTGTTGGTTTCATCGATGATGATACCAAAAAGCATCATCTGGATATTATGGGCATACCAGTACTGGGCGGAGTTGGAAAAATAGATGCCATTGTGAAAAAATTTAAAATAGACAACATTGTCATTGCCATTCCTTCGTTAAGCAGAAAGGAACTGAATAGCATTTTTAAAGAATGTGCAAAAACGGATGCGAAGACGCAAATCCTGCCAATGCTGGAGGATCTTATGACCGGCAAGCTCTCTGTGAACCAATTTCGTGATGTCCAGGTTGAAGATTTACTGGGAAGAGATCCTATCGTGTTAAACGATGACAAAATTTCTGAGGATATCACAAACAAAGTAGTGCTTGTAACTGGTGCTGGAGGGTCGATTGGTTCAGAAATCTGCCGGCAGATTGCTCAATTTAATCCTGAAAAATTAGTTCTCTTAGGACACGGTGAAAATAGCATTTACTCAATTGAATTGGAACTGAAAGAAAGTTTTCGAGATTCATCTATAGAGTTTATTCCTGTCATTGCTGAAATCCAGGATGCCAAAAAAATGATGTCCGTGATGGAGACATTCCTGCCGGATGTTGTCTATCATGCTGCCGCCCATAAACATGTGCCTTTAATGGAGCGCAATCCTGAGGAAGCAGTAAAAAATAATATGATTGGCACGTTGAACGTAGCGAATGCTGCAAGCTGGCATGGAGTGAAAACATTCGTGATGATTTCATCTGACAAAGCTGTAAATCCTACAAGTGTGATGGGAGCAACAAAGAGGCTGGCCGAGATGATCGTACAGCATATGGATGAGAGCAGTAATACAAAATTTGTTGCGGTCAGATTTGGCAATGTTCTCGGCAGCCGGGGAAGTGTAATTCCTCTCTTCAAGAGGCAAATTGAAAAAGGCGGTCCTGTCACTGTGACGCATCCAGAAATGGTACGTTATTTCATGACAATTCCAGAGGCATCAAGCTGGTGATTCAAGCAGGAACTCTGGCGTACGGAGGAGAAATTTTCGTCCTTGATATGGGGGAACCTGTAAAAATAGTAGACCTGGCCAAAAACTTGATTAAGCTATCAGGTTATTCTATAGAAGAAATCGGAATAGAATATACAGGAACAAGACCTGGTGAAAAGCTATATGAAGAGCTTTTGAAGGATGATGAAGTAGGAGAGCATCAAGTGCATCCAAAAATATATGTAGGAAAAACTTCAGAGTTATATATATCCGAGATAGAAGAGATTATCGGCACCTTCTCAAGTATGGAAAAAGAAGAATTGAGAGCTCGTTTGTTAGCATTAGCTAACAACAGGGTTGCCGATTCTCCGTTAATGAAAATGTCAGTTTAGGGGTGGAAGAAAAATGAAAGTCAAAAAAGCGATTATTCCGGCTGCTGGCCTGGGAACGAGGTTCTTGCCGGCAACGAAAGCGATGCCAAAAGAAATGCTCCCGATTGTTGATAAGCCAACTATTCAATATATTGTTGAAGAAGCAATTGAGTCAGGAATTGAGGATATTATCATTGTTACTGGGAAAGGAAAAAGAGCGATTGAAGACCATTTTGATCACTCCTTTGAATTGGAACAAAACCTGTTAGAAAAAGGGAAATTCGAGTTACTAACTGAGGTCCAAAAGTCTTCAAAACTCGTTGATATCCATTACATTCGCCAAAAAGAACCAAAAGGACTTGGCCATGCGATTTGGTGTGCACGAAAGTTTATTGGGAATGAACCTTTTGCAGTTCTCTTAGGTGATGATATTGTCCAGGCGGAAAAACCTTGCCTCCAACAAATGATGGAACAGTATGAAAGATATAATGCTTCGATTCTTGGAGTGCAAAAAGTGAATCCAACTGAAGTATCCAGATATGGGATTGTAGATGGAAACTGTATTGGCGACCGATTTTACAGTGTCAGCAGTTTAGTAGAAAAACCAAAGATAGAAGAGGCTCCTTCAAACCTTGCTATCATGGGCCGCTATATTCTGAATCCAAGAATATTTGATATCCTGGATCAGCAAGAACCGGGTGCTGGAGGAGAAATCCAGTTAACGGATGCCATCGCCGGCTTGAACGAATATGAAGCGGTGTATGCATACGAATTTGAAGGCACGAGATATGATGTTGGTGAAAAAATGGGCTTTATTAAAACGACGATTGATTTCGCTTTACAGCGGGATGATTTGCGCTCCGATCTGCTAGACTACTTTTCTTCGATTTTAAATCTTGAAAAAGCTAGGCAGAGTTAAACAGATGGGAGCTAAAAAGCGGATTTTACTTTGTGCGACCGTTGATTATCATTTCAGTGCCTTTCATTTGCCTTACATGAAATGGTTCAAAGAGCAAGGTTGGGAGGTCCACGTTGCTGCTAAAGGTGATATGGAACTCCCTTTTGTTGATAAAAAATATGATTTGCCGATACAAAGGTCGCCATTCAGCCTGCAAAACGCGAAGGCATATCAACAATTAAAATCAATCATCGACCAAAATGACTATCAAATCATTCATAGCCACACACCGGTTGGCGGAGTGCTGGCCAGACTAGCTTCCAGGGCAGCACGGGAAAAAGGAACAAAAGTATTGTACACAGCTCATGGTTTTCATTTCTGCAAAGGATCACCAGCAATAAACTGGCTAATCTATTATCCTATTGAAAAATGGCTGGCAAGGTTTACCGACTGCCTGATTACCATTAATGAAGAGGATTTCAATAGAGCTATTCATCATCAATTCAAGGCTGGCCGCATTGAACATGTCCATGGAGTTGGAGTAAATACAGAAAAGTTCAGACCCGCTGAAAAAGAATACAAAAAGGAATTAAGAATCGCCTATGGCTACAACGTTGGCGATTTTTTAATGTTTTACGCAGCTGAATTCAATAAAAATAAGAACCAGCAATTGTTAATTCAAGCCCTGGCACAAATAGTAGATGAAGTTCCAAAAGCTAAGCTGTTATTAGCTGGAGAAGGACCTTCATTACAGGATTGCCGCAAATTGGCCAGAAAGCTAGGAGTGGAAGATCAGGTTCATTTTCTAGGATTCAGAAAGGACATAGAACAATTGCTGCAAATCTCTGATGTAGCTGTTGGATCCAGTTTCCGAGAAGGACTCCCTGTAAATATTATGGAAGCCATGTCATGTGGCTTGCCAGTTATCGCGACAGTAAACAGAGGACACAGAGAGCTAATTACAAACCAGCAAGAAGGCTGGTTAATCAAAGAGTCTGACCCACGGATGTTTGCAAAAAAGATGAAGTTGCTGGCAAAGGATCCAGCACAAAGGGCAGTAATGGGATCCAATGGACGAAGGCTGATTATAAATAAATTTAGTACAAACAAAATACTTCAAGAAAAGAGTGCAATCTACAAACCATATATGGCAGAAACGGAGGAATCGCAGTGGGCAGTCCTTTAAGAGTTTTACATGTAGTCGTCAACATGAACCGTGGCGGGGCAGAAACACTGCTGATGAATCTATATCGAAACATCGATCGGTCAAAAATCCAGTTTGATTTTTTGACCTGTAAAGAAGGGGTGTTTGATGAGGAAATAATGCAACTGGGTGGGAATGTGTACAGGGTTCCGTATATTACAGAGGTAGGACATTTAAAGTATCTTAAGGCATTGACCGACTTTTTTATGAAATATCCACATTACCAGATTGTTCATTCGCATATGGATAAAATGAGTGGATTTGTATTACGTGCCGCTAAAAAAGCAGAAATTTCTGTAAGGATAGCTCACAGTCATAGTACAAGGAGTGAAGGCGGGGCAGCAGCTAGAATATACAAATGGTATGCCGGAACATTGATTTCAAAGTATGCTACTGATTTTGTATCATGTTCTAAAGAAGCTGCAGAATGGCTATTTGGAAATAAATCTGATAGAACGGTCTTCTTGAAAAATGGAATTGATCTAGAACAATTCAAATATTCTCTGAAGGTAAGGGAATCGATCAGATCAGAATTAAAAATAAAGGAAAATCAGTTCATAGTCGGTCACGTCGGCAGATTTTCAATGCCGAAGAATCATTCCTATTTATTAGAGGTGTTTAAAGAATTTCTGTCTTATAGAGAAGACGCCATTCTTTTGTTAGTTGGGGACGGTCCGCTGCTCCCGGAGACTAAGCGGAAAGTAGAAGAGATGCAACTTACTAAAAATGTTGAGTTTCTTGGTAGCAGATCAGATGTTGAACAACTTCTCCAGGCATTTGACATTTTTCTGTTCCCTTCTTTCTTTGAAGGGTTTCCAGTCTCAGTAATTGAGGCTCAGGCTTCAGGGCTTCCTTGCCTTATCTCTGATTCAATAACTAGAGAGATAGACATGGGAATAGGTTTAGTTCAGTCTCTATCTCTCAACAATAAAAAATTATGGATTGACAAGATGCAGGAAATAGCGGGTCTACACTCTATTAGAAATAGTAATTTAAACTCACTGATTTCGAAAAATGGCTTTGATATAAAGAATTCTTCTGATTATCTTAGAGAATTTTATTCTACTGTTACAGGGGATGTGATAAATGAAGAAGTTAACGGTATTTACGCCAACATTCAATAGAGCATATTGTCTGAGCAATTGCTATGAATCGTTAATAAGACAAACCAATAAAGACTTCATTTGGTTAATCATTGATGATGGGTCTACTGATAATACGAAGGACTTAGTTAGTATTTGGCAGACTGAAAGATTAATAGAAATTCAATATATTTGGCAAGAAAACCAGGGTATGCATGGAGCGCATAATACAGCATATGAACTAATCGAAACTGAATTGAATGTTTGTATCGATTCTGATGATTATATGCCTGATGATGCAGTAGAAAAAATTATAATGATGTGGGAAAAACATGGCAGTCAAAATGTCAGTGGAATTATAGGACTAGATTCTAACTTTGATGGAAAAGTAATCGGTTCCTTGCTGCCGACTAACCTAAAGACCTCTACACTGTTTGATTTGTATTATAAATATGGAGTATCGGGGGATAAAAAGCTAGTTTATAGAACAGATTTAACTAAAGAATTCCCTTATCCGATTTTTAAAAATGAGAAATATGTAGGCCTTGCCTACAAATATTATAAGCTGGACCAAAAATATACATTGCTATTAATGAACGAGGTATTATGTTGTGTGGAATACCTACCAGATGGCTCGTCACTTAATATGTTGAGGCAATACCAGAAAAATCCAAAAGGATTTGCGTTCTACAGGAAAGAACTTATGAAGTTACCTTTCGTAAATGGCAAGTTTAAGTTTCGACAGGCTGTCCATTATGTTTCAAGTTGTCTACTAGATAAAAATTTTCAATTTATTAAAGAAGCCCCAAACAAGTCCTTAACCACAATTGCAGTGCCATTAGGAATCATTTTGTTTCTTTTTATTAAGACAAAAACAAGAACGATTTAATTGAAAGGAATTTAAAATGGAAGTTCTTTGGTTAAATCTTTTAATTGTCTTTATTTTCTCGTTATTGGCAAGGTATTTTGCCATACCGGCTTTTAATACAGCTTCAATGACTACGATCTCATTGCAAAAGATATATGTTATAGGATCACTATTATCACTAGCACTAGTATCAGGTCTTCGCTCCAACATAGGTGATACTTACTTTTATAAGCATGCATTTGAAGTGAATGATTTTACATGGGAACAGGTGAAAAATCAAGATAATATCGGCTTTTGGATTTTTCAAATGTTGTTGAAAAATTTCTCTGACGATCCACAGATTTTGATTTTCACTGCTGCAATTATTACAAATATACTCATTATTTTGGTGTTTTCGAAGTATTCAAGGCATTTTGAGTTAAGCACGTTTGTATACATTACAGGCGGACTATACTTAGTTACAATGAATGGAATTCGCCAAAGCCTTACCGCTGCAATTATATTTATGGCTACACGGTTTCTTATTAGTGGAAACTTCTTTGCATACGCCTTGATCGTCTTATTTGCTTCTACTTTTCATGAAAGTGCACTCATTCTTCTGCCTATATATTTCTTGGTTCGGTACAAAGCCTGGTCGAGAGCAACGCTAATGTTATTAGTCATTGCAGTTGTAATTGTCATAGGGTTTGATCAATTCTCCTCAATCCTTTTCTCCAGCTTAGAAGATACACAATATGGCCACTATAAAGATTTCCAAGAAGGCGGAGCGAATGTAATCCGTGTTGCAGTCTTCGGGACTCCTCTAATCATTGCCTTCTTCGGAAGAGAAAAGTTAAGAGAAATATTTCCTGAAAGTGATTATATTGTTAATATGGCGCTTATTGGCTTAGTATTTATGATTGTATCAACACAGAATTGGATATTTGCGAGATTTAATATTTATTTTGAATTGTATCAACTAATCTTGGTAGGGTGGATTGTAAAGCTTTTCCATGATAAAGAACAGCGATTTGTTTATTTAGGAATAATCGTTTGTTACTTCCTTTTTTACTATTATGAAAGTGTGGTAACTCTAAATATCCAATATAGAAGTGAATATATTACATTTTTATCTTCATAAGGAAAGGAGGTAGATCAGAGTTGAAATATAATAAGGTAGATAGAGTCTTGCATATCGTCAGCGTGATGGATCGTGGCGGGGCGGAAACATTGCTTATGAATGTTTATCGAAACTTGGATAGAAGCAAGCTTCAATTCGATTTTATTGTCCATCGGAATGACCAAGGAGATTACGATAATGAAATCCGAAAATTAGGCGGAAAGATTTATAGCGTTCCCAGCTTAGGAATTGCTGGCCCGATATCATATGTTAAGAGACTAAGTGAGATCATGTCGCAAATTCCTATATTGCCGTTCACTCGCATACCGATTACCAAAGTGGATTTCCTGCCCTTGCAGCAAAAATCGCAGGAATTCCGCATCGTATTTGCCACTCTCACAGCAACAACTGGCCAATGAATGACAGTTTTAAACAAAAGTTGCTGCTAAAGGGATTGCGGTCAATTATCAAAATCTCAGCAACTCAATATTGCAGCTGCAGCCAAGAAGCTGGAGCTTTTTTATTTGGTCAAAAGGCAGTTGATAACAATAAAGTAACAATCCTGAAAAATGGAATTGATTTAGGCCAATATCTCGATGAGACCATCACTAAATCGAGTGTGATAAGAGAACTGGGGCTCGATCAGGATGCTAAGATCATCGGTCATGTTGGAAAGTTTTCAAAGTCTAAAAACCAGGCTTTTATTCTGCAAGTTCTTAAACAACTGGTGAATAAAGATAAAAGGTATGTTGCTCTGCTGGTTGGGGATGGTCCTTTAAAAGAGAAGATTGAACACGAAGCAGAGAATATGGGCCTTTCCAAACATGTTCGCTTTTTAGGAGTACGCTCTGATATTCCGAGACTGATGAAGGCTTTCGATGTTTTTCTTTTCCCTTCCATATTTGAGGGCTTCGGGATTGTTACAGTTGAGGCCCAGATAAGCGGAACTCCATGTATCATGTCTGATTCGGTTCCGATTAGCACAGATATGGGGCTTGGCTTAGTAAGGTATTTAAGTCTGAAAGAGCATCCTGAGAAATGGGGAGAAGAAGTAGGAAATGCGATCAATTTGCATAAGCCGGAAAAAGAAGCTTTAGTTAAAGCGCTGTCTGAAAAAGGCTTTAGTATTCAACAGAATATTGAAGAGTGGATGAAGCTTTACAGAGTTGGATAGCAATTTACTGTTGGGGCGGAGTGGTAAATGAAGAAGAAGGTATTGATTGCTTCATTTGATTTAGCAATTGGCGGGGTAGAACGAAGTCTGATTGGGTTGTTGAATAGCATTGACTATCAAGAATACGCGGTAGATTTAATGCTCTTTAAGCATGAAGGAGAGTTCTTTTCGTTATTGCCTGAAGGACCTAATTTGCTTCCTGAGAATCCAGCTTATAGTACATTCAGAAAATCGATTTCACAGATTATCCGAGATGGCCGATATTCTATTGCGGTTTCAAGGATATTTGCTAAGTATATAAGTGGCATCAAAGGAAAAATGATGAAGGTCGAGGAACCGGGCTATTTAACGATTCAATATGGCTGGGAACTTACACGTCCATTTTTGCCTGAATTATCAAAGGAGTATGATCTTGCGATTGGTTTCTTATGGCCGCATCATTTCATCGGGGAAAAAGTAAAGGCGAAAAGAAAAGTCGGATGGATCCATACGGATTATTCGAATATTTTTATTGATAAAAAGACGGAAATGAAAATGTGGAAAAATCTTGATCAAATAGTCGCAGTTTCAGAGGAATGTTCGAACACATTTGTAAACCAGTTTCCACATTTAAAAGAAAAGACAATTGTCATAGAAAATATCCTCTCTCAGGATTTTGTAAGACAGCAATCTGAAATTCAGAATGCGCATGAGATCAAAAAAAAACTAGGCAAAACCATTATAGTGTCTGTTGGCCGGCTTTCTCATGCAAAAGGGTTTGACAATGCAATTAGGGCATGTAAGCAATTAGTCGATAAAGGATATGATATTGCCTGGTTTGTTGTAGGATATGGCTCACTGGAAAATGAGCTGCGTAAGCTGATATCCGAGTTAGGGCTGGAAAATCATTTTTTCCTACTCGGTAAAAAAAATGAATCCCTATCCTTATATAAAAGCATGCGATATATATGTTCAGCCTTCAAGATATGAGGGGAAAGCAGTAACCATTCGAGAAGCACAGATACTTGGGAAACCAGTTGTCATAACCAACTTTCCAACGGCAAAAAGTCAGGTGAAGGATGGGGTAGATGGACTTATTACTCCAATGAAAATTGAAGGCATTGTTGAAGGACTCCAAAAGTTACTCGATAATCCTACTTTAAGAGAAGAGCTAATCAAAAATACAACGTCAATGGATTATGGAAATGAAAATGAGGTCCAAAAGGTTTACAGCTTAATAAATGCATAAACGGAGGTGAAGCTATGCCAATTCTTGTAACAGGCGGTGCAGGCTACATAGGTAGCCATACCTGTGTTGAACTGCTAAATGCAGGCTATGAAATCATCGTTGTCGATAACCTTATGAATAGCAAAAAAGAATCTTTAAACAGAATCAGTGAAATTACCGGAAAAAGCTTTCAGTTCTACCAAGTTGATTTATTGAATGAGCAAGAGCTTGAAAAGGTTTTTATTGAAAATGAGATTGATGCTGTCATCCACTTCGCTGGTCTTAAGGCTGTTGGAGAGTCTGTTCGATTGCCGCTCAGGTATTACCACAATAATATCACCGGCACAATCAACCTATTGAACATCATGAAAAAATACGATGTGAATAAACTGGTCTTCAGTTCATCAGCAACAGTATATGGAATGCCAGAGAAAGTTCCAATTTCAGAAGACTTTCCTTTAAGTGCTCTTAACCCATATGGCCGGACGAAGTTAATGATTGAGGAAATATTAACAGATTTATATCTATCTGACCATAACTGGAGCATCGCCTTATTGCGGTATTTCAACCCAATTGGAGCCCATGAATCCGGAATGATTGGTGAGGATCCAAATGGAATTCCCAATAATTTAATGCCATTTATTACTCAAGTTGCAGTTGGTAAACTGCCAGAACTCAGTGTTTTTGGCAATCATTATCCAACAGCTGATGGAACCGGTGTTAGGGATTACATTCACGTAGTCGATCTTGCAAAAGGACACTTGAAGGCGCTTGAAAAAGTATCTACAAGTACTGGAGTCGAGTCTTTTAATCTTGGTACCGGAAAGGGATATAGTGTACTACAAATGGTAGAAGCTTTTGAATGTTCTGCTGGCGTTCCTATTCCTTATAAAATTGTCGAGCCAAGAGCAGGAGATGCTGCTATCTGTTTCGCTGATCCAACGAAAGCAAAGCAAGAATTGGGGTGGGCAGCAGAAAAAGGCCTTCATGAAATGTGTGAAGATTCATGGAGATGGCAATCAAAAAATCCAAATGGGTATGAAGAAAATTTAACACAAACAGTACCAGGAAATCCGCACTTAACTATAAGTGGGGATTCTTTTTATGCGAAAAAAGAATGAGAAGAGGATTAAGCAATGAGTGTACAGGAAACGCAGCAACAACGCTTTAAGGAATTGTTGCAAGAAATTTATATTAGGGGTCAATTAGTTGAGGACATCAAAACTGAAGAATTGATTTCAGAAATCCAAGAGAAGCTCACATTAGTTTTAGAAAATAAACATTATTCTTAACCGTTGCTAGGGGTTGCAAAAATGAAAAGACTCTTAGATTTAAGTTGTTCAATATTACTCCTTGTTTTATTATCACCCATTATTTTGTTCACGGCTGTATTTGTAAAAATGAAACTGGGAACACCAGTCATTTTTAAACAGAAGAGGCCAGGATTAAAGGAGAAGCCCTTTTTTCTCTACAAATTCAGGACAATGGCGGATATGCGGGACCGTAAAGGAAAGCTACTTCCAGATAAAATTCGATTGACTCCAGCAGGACAATTTTTAAGAAAATACAGCCTGGATGAATTGCCACAGCTGATCAATGTGTTAAAAGGGGATCTTAGTCTGGTGGGGCCGAGGCCATTATTGATGGAATACCTTCCGCTTTATACTCAGGAACAGGCAAAACGTCATCTTGTTAGACCAGGAATTACCGGGTTAGCTCAAATCAGCGGCCGAAACACCTTATCCTGGGAAGAAAAGTTCAAATTAGATGTTTGGTACGTTGAAAATCGTTCCTTCCTTCTGGATTTGAAAATATTATGGAGAACGTTCTATAAAGTTATTCAATCCGAAGGAGTCACACAGCCTGGCAATGTGACAATGGAGCCGTTTAAAGGATCGAAATCTATTGTAAAAGAGGGGCATGGATGAAAATTGCCATTATTGGTCAGGGAGGACATAGCAAAGTCGTTAGAGATGTCATTAAAGCCATGGAAGATGCAGAAATAGTTAGCTGCCTCGATGATAAATTTAAAGCTGATTTTTTTCATGAACAGATCATGTATGGTCCAGTGAGTTCTGCCAAAAGTATCGCTGTGGATTTCCCAGAGGTGAAATTTTTTGTTGCAATTGGAAATAACACAGTGAGAAAGAAAATTGTAGAGAGTCTGGGATTTCCCGAAGAGTTCTATGCAACTTTGATCCATCCGACTGCACAAGTAAGCGGACAATCCATGATTGGACATGGAAGTGTGGTAATGCCATGTGCAGTTGTGAATTCAGATGCTCAACTGGGAGCACACGCGATCATTAATACATGCGCAGTTGTCGAGCATGATAGCAAAATTGAGAATTTCGTCCATATCTCTCCGAACGCCACTTTGACGGGGAATGTCACAGTCAGAGAAGGAGCGCAGATTGGGGCGAGTGCAACTGTCATCCCGGGTATGGAAATTGGAGAGTGGGCAATGGTTGGAGCAGGTGCGACAGTGATTCATTATATTCCAGCAAACAGTACCGCAGTTGGTGTACCAGCGATCGTAAAAATAAAAGAAGTAACTGGGGGTGTATAAATGGCTAATACAACTGTTCAAAAAAGGATCTTCCTTTCCTCCCCTCATATGAGCGGGAATGAAATAAAGTATATTAATGAAGCATTTATAACAAATTGGATTGCCCCGCTTGGTCCAAATGTTGATACGTTTGAAAAGGAAATAGCCGCATATACAGGAGTCAATGAAGCTGCAGCTGTCAGTTCTGGAACGGCAGCGATTCATCTGGCTCTTTCTTTATTAGGGGTGGAAAAAGGAGATACAGTATTTTGTTCGACATTAACTTTTATTGCAAGTGCTAACCCAATTTTGTACTTGGGTGCCGAGCCAGTGTTTATCGACTCGGAACCAGAGACATGGAATATGTCTCCGCAGGCTTTAGAAAAAGCATTCATGGATGCAGCATTGAACGGAAAGCTTCCTAAAGCAGTGATTGTTGTTAATCTATATGGTCAGAGTGCCAAGATGGATGAGCTGACTTTGTTGTGCGATCAATATGAGGTACCAATGATTGAAGATGCTGCAGAATCTCTCGGTTCATCCTACAAAGGAAAGCCGAGCGGCTCGTTCGGATGCTTTGGAATATTTTCTTTTAACGGCAATAAAATCATCACCACTTCTGGTGGTGGCATGCTCGTGTCAAACGATGCCGAAGCAATCCATAAGGCTCGGTTCCTGGCAACACAGGCAAGAGATCCAGCACCTCATTATCAGCACAGCAAAATCGGTTATAACTATCGAATGAGCAATATTTTAGCTGGAATTGGCAGAGCGCAGCTGGAGGTTCTGGAAGAAAGAGTCGAAGCTAGAAGAGCTGTTTTTGAAAGGTATCAACAAGAGTTATCAACATTACCTGGCATTCAATTCATGCCAGAGTTAAATGAAACCTATTCAAATCGCTGGCTGACAGCAATGACGATTGATGAAATAGAAGCAGATGTTAAAGTAAGTGAACTAATAGAGGAATTAGCTGCAGAAAACATTGAAGCAAGGCCTGTTTGGAAACCGCTTCATATGCAGCCCTTGTTCAAAGGTGCCAAGTATTTTACACATGGCGATAAAGAAAGTGTCTCAGAACAATTATTCGCCAACGGGATTTGCCTGCCTTCAGGATCCAATATGGAGGAAATAGACCAGTCACGAGTCATTAATTGTATTAAAAACTTTATTAACGTAAAAGAGGTTGAAAGAAAAATAGTTTAATATCCAAGAATAATGAGGTAACCCACATGATTGGAAAAAATTTATCTGAACTTAGAAGAAGAAAGGGGCTGAGCCTTTCTGAATTAGCTGATCGATCCGGGATTTCCAAGTCATATTTAAGCAATATAGAACGGGATGTACATAAAAATCCTTCCATACAAATTCTGGAGAAGATATCGGATGTTTTAGATGTAGACCTTAAAGCATTGTTGATAAACGGTCATAGTACAGAAAAGGGTCGCCATGATAAAGAACTTTATGAATTTGCAGAAGAACTGAAAAAAACAGGTATTAAAAAGGATAATATCCAGGAATATAAACAGCTTATAGAATTTATCAAGTGGCAGAATGAGAAAGTATCCAAATAAATAAGGAGTGGTCAATCAGCCGACTTTCGTCCAACTCCTATAAAAAATGCGAAGGTAGGCGGAAAGAGAATGCCTGATAAAGTAAGTATAGTCGTTCCTATTTATAAAGTAGAAAAATATCTGAAAAGATGTATTGATAGTATATTGAAACAAACTTATAAAAATATTGAAGTTATTTTAGTTAATGATGGTTCCCCAGATCGCTGCGGAAGTATCGCAGAAGAATATGCAGCTGCTGACCCGCGAATCAAAGTAATCCATAAAGAAAATGGCGGTTTATCAGATGCAAGGAATACAGGAATGCAACATGTTACGGGTAATTATACGATGTTTGTGGATAGTGACGATTGGTTAGAAGCAAATGCAATTGAGATGTTAATTACAACCTGTAAAAGACACAAAGCGGATGTAGTTCAATCTGCTTTTATTATGCCTATGAAGACTATTTACTCTTTGATCACAAGCAGTACAGTCCGAAGGGAACACCTGTAATATTTAATAGAGAGTCATCAATGTATGAATTAGTGAAGAATGAACGAGTTAAGAATTTTGCCTGGGGAAAGCTCTATAAATCCAGTATCTTACAAGGCATTCCTTTTAAAAAAGGTGTTTTATTTGAAGATGTGTTTTGGGCACATCAAGTGATGGACCGTGTCAAAAAATTCGTCCTTATAAATCAGCCATTGTATTTCTATTTGCAAAGAAGCGACAGTATTGTTGCTTCATATACACCGAGGAACCTGGATATCCTGAAAGGTTTAAAGGAAAGGCACAATTTTATAGAAGAAAGGTATCAAGACCTGGTTAATGAATCTTATAAGGTAATTTTTAGAACCAGTTTGATTCACTATAACTTGTTGATTATGAACTGGAGAAAAGATAAAAGAGGGACGTATCGGAAAGAGATAAGGGATTATATCAGAAAGAATTCAACAAAATTCAAAAAGGCTGTAGATCATGATAAATTCCTTAAAACGCAGTTAACAATGTTTCTGGTGCACCCCTTATTGAATATTGTTTTTTCTGCAGTAAAGAAAGTCCTGAGACAACTGGAAATCATTTCTGAACCGTCGGGACTACAGACAGTACCAATAACCCAAAAAGAATTTTAAAAACCTTCTTCAAATTTAAAGAAGGTTTTTTACTATGCATAATTAGGAGATTTTTATGGAAGTCCTTAAAAAGTATATCTCACTGGTAATTATCTATCTTTTTAACTACTTACCTATTAAGAAGAATAAAATTTTTCTGTTTAGTTACTACGGAAGCCAATATGGCTGCAATCCAAAGTATATTACGGAATATATCCTAAAAACTTATCCGAAAGACTACTTCGACCTGGTTTGGGCGTTCAATGACCCAGATTCCAAGGTGGATATTGAAGGGATAAGAAAAGTGAAAACTATGTCGCTTCGCTATTTTTATGAGCTTTGTACATCCAAGGTGTTAATAACAAACTTCAGAACTACTGACTTGTTTATTAAAAGGAAAGAGCAATACTACATACAGACATGGCATAGTTCACTGCGTTTAAAGCAGATCGAAAAAGATGCCGAGGAAAATCTTCCTTCTAACTATGTACAAATGGCAAAAAAGGATTCGGAAAAATGTGATCTATTGCTATCTGGCTGTGATTACAGTACCGAAATCTTTAAGCGAGCCTTTTGGTATGATGGAGAGATTTTTAAGCATGGGACACCTAGAAACGATATCCTTGCTTATGCAAATAACGACTTGAAATCATCCATACTTTCCAAACTTAATATTTCGGCAGCCTGCAATATTGCCCTCTATGCACCAACGTTCAGAAAAGATAAAAACATTGATGTCTATAATCTCGATTTTACAAAAGTAAAGGAAACATTGGCTAAAAGGTTTGGAGGAGAGTGGATAATCTTAGTGAAACTGCATCCTCACCTTATGTCAGTGTCAAATCAAATAACAGTTAATGATCAAGTCATAGATGTTACCCAATTTGATGACATCCAGGAACTATTACTTATCACCGATTTCCTGATTTCAGATTATTCGTCTTTGGTATTCGACTACTCAGTCACTAAAAAACCTTGCTTCTTATATGTCCCTGATTTGGAAAATTACATTCAGAATGAACGGGGATTATATTTTGACTTGGAGGATTTGCCGTTTATTAAAGCTCTTAGCAACCAAGATCTTTTGCGAAAAATCGAAAGTTTTGACGAGACAGTTTTTAGAAAAGAACTTGAGAGCTTCTTATCAGAAATCGGATCCTATGAAGATGGCTATGCAGCAAAGAAACTGGCTGCCCGTTTGGAAGAAATCTGTTTTGGCAAAGAAAGGAGAGTAATGAATGAAGCAGCATAAAATCGGTTATACAACAGGAGTTTTCGACCTGTTTCATGTAGGTCATTTAAATATTTTAAAGAGAGCAAAAGAGCAATGTGAATTCTTAATAGTTGGTGTCAGTACAGATGAGCTGGTAATGGAGTACAAGAATAGGAAACCTGTTATTCCATATGCAGATCGTGCAGAAATTATAGAAGGAATTAAATATGTAGACATGGTGGTTCCCCAAGTGAATCGCGATAAATTTTCGGCCTGGGAGAACCTTGAATTTGATGCCATGTTTGTCGGTGATGACTGGAAGGGCAGCCCTTTGTTCAGTGAAGTTGAGAAAAGATTCAAGCAAGTAGGCGTCGAGATTGTCTATTTTCCCTATACAAAAGGTGTATCAACAACAGAACTAAAGCATCAAATACAGGTTAAAGAAAAAGTAATCTAAAACCTCAAAAAATAAGAGAAGTGATGTGATTGAAAAAGTGAAAAAAGATTTGCTTTTTGTAATTGATTCTCTTGAGTGTGCAGGTGCAGAAAAGAGCCTGGTAACTTTATTGTCACTAATCGATCAAACTAAATATAATATCGATTTAATGTTATTCGGGCATGGAGGAGCTTTACAACAGTTAGTCCCTTCATACGTAAATATACTGGAACCATTGCATTACACAAAATTTACAGGCATGCCCCTTAATAAAGCAATTTGGTATTCAGCCAAAAACTATAAATATGACATGTTATCTTCAAGGTTAAGATACACTTATGAAATTAGGAGAAGAAAATTTAGTAATGCTCAAAAAGCAAGAGTATATTGGCAAAGTGCTTCACAGGTAATCGAGGAAAATCCTAAATCATATGATATTGCAATCAGTTATGCGCAAGGTATTCCTACGTTTTATGTTGCTGAAAAAGTAAAAGCTGTTAAAAAGTTTGCGTGGGTGAACGTAAGTTATAGATTAAACGAACAAGAAAAGGAGTTTCAAAAAGAATATTATCAGCAATATGACCGCATTGTTGCAGTTTCAGATTCAACTAAAGAAATCTTTTTAGAAACCTTTCCTACGTTCACCAACAAAATGAAGGTGATTTACGATATTAATAATCCTTACCTTATAACTAAAATGGCCAATCTGGAACAGAATATTTACAGGGATGGTTTTAAGGGAATAAGAATTCTTACCATTGGAAGGCTTGCGCATCAAAAAGGATATGATGTTGCCATTGAAGCTTGCAAACTGCTAAAGGATAAAGGTATTAATTTCCGGTGGTATGCTTTAGGGAAAGGGCCGTTAGAAGAAGAGGTAAAAGAGTTAATTCATCAAAAGGGTCTAAGTGAAGACTTTAAATTATTGGGTGTAAAAGCAAACCCGTATCCTTATATAAAAGAGGCAGATATCTATGTGCAAACTTCCAGATTTGAAGGGTTTGGGTTAGCAATTGCAGAAGCAAGAATGCTCAATACTCCAGTTGTTACTACTGAATTTGATGCTGTTTTTAACCAAATGATTGATCAAAAAAACGGTCTGGTGGTTGAAATGAATCCTGATGCAGTATGTGAAGGCATTATGAAGTTAGTTGAGAATCAGGATTTAAGAGAAGGAATAAAAGAATACCTATCCACAGAGAAGAAGGGAAATGTGGAAGAAATAGAAAAATTTTATCGACTTATCAGTTGATGTAGGTGAAAAAATGAAGAAAAAAAGTATTGTTTATGGTAATTAACATGAATGTAGGTGGAACTGAGAAAGCTCTTTTAAATATGATTGATGTAATGCCAGAAGATAAGTACGAAATAACAATTTTAATGTTAGAGAAGTTCGGTGGCTTCTTAAATGCTATCCCCCCAAGGTTAATGTGGAGTACCTTGATGGTTACAGTGAAATGAAAGAGATTCTTAATAATCCACCCAAGAGGGTAATAATGAATTTATTAAATAGTTGGAACTTCCTAAAGGCTATCCATTTAATGTGGCTTTTTTTGATTTCAGCAATTAACAAAGAGAGGAGCTTCCTTTTCGATAGCCTTTTACATGATAGGGAGATTTCTAAAAAAGAGTACGATATCGCTATAGCTTATGCAGGTCCTATGGATTCATAAGCTATGTTATTGTAAATAAAATTAAGGCAGGTAAAAAGTATCAATGGATTCATTTTGATGTTAGTAAAATTGGGTTCAATATCAAATTTGCCTCTAAATATTATAAAAAATTTGATAAAGTATATGCTGTTTCAAAAGAAGGAAAAAATCAATTACTAACATTAGTACCTTCTCTAAAAAGTAAAACAGCAGTGTTTACTAATGTTACGAATCCCGAAAAAATAGTGGCTCTAGCAAAAGAAGGGAATGGATATCGGGATAATTTCAATGGGGTTAGAATCTTAACAGTAGGACGACTTAGTAAAGAAAAAGGGCAGGATTTATTAATACCAGTTTTAGCCCAACTTAAAAGTGAGGGCTTTCATATTCGTTGGTACTGCATTGGGGAAGGAAGTGCCAGAAAAGAGTATGAAGAAATGATAAAGGAATATGGTATTGAGGATGACTTTCTATTATTGGGGTCGGAATCCAACCCTTACACTTTCATGCAGCAGTCTGACTTATACGTTCAGCCATCAAGGCATGAAGGATACTGCTTAACATTGGCAGAGGCTAAATGCTTCCATATTCCTATTGTGAGTACTAAATTCGCAGGGGTGAGTGAACACATTACCGATCGGGAAACTGGTTTAATTGTGAAAGCTAATTCAAACAGCATTTACAACGCCGTAAAAGATATATTAAAGGATTCCAGATTAAAAAATGAACTGATATATAATCTGAAAATGAAAAATGTTAGCGGTTCAAACTCGCAGAATTTAGATATTTAACCCACGGATAAAATTCTACTTGAGGATATAGGAGTGAGCTGATGAAGAAGATTCTCTTCATGTTAAGTAGCATGAATATTGGGGGAGTTGAGAAGTCTTTCCTCTCTTTATTATCAACTCTGGACAAAGAAAAGTTTGACGTAACCCTCCTCCTATTAGAAAAAAAAGGAGAGTTTCTTTCGTTTTTACCAGACTGGATAAAGGTTAAAGAAGCATCCTGGTTCGGTGCAGTTAAGCCGGTTATTTTGCAGCCACCAAAAAAGACGGTTCATGAATATTTTGTAAAAGGCGAGTATCAAAGAATTCCCGGTTTCATCACTACCTATTTTATTTCAAAGAAACTTGATGATCGATATCTTTACTATAAACATGTCTTGAAGAATATTCCTCCAGAATCCACAAAATATGATTTGGCAATAGCTATCAGGGACCTACTGACATTATTGATTATTATATTTCTAACAAAGTCCAAGCAGGAAAAAAAAATATCATGGATTCATTTTGATGTATCCAATCATAAAATAAATAAGAATTTATATGAAAGATTATACCGCAAATTCCACGAATTAGTAGTGGTATCAGAGGAAGCAAGAAAACAGCTAGTTAGACTTATCCCATCTGCAGAAGGGAAGACCAGAATCGTTCCTAATATTATCGATGATGAATTGATTATAGAGATGTCAAAAGAAGCAATAACTTTTGATCCGAACTATAAAGGTTTGAAGATTTTAACAGTTGGCAGGCTGTCTGAAGAGAAAGGGCAAGATTTAGCTGTGAGGGTTTTATCGAAGCTTAGAGAGAATGGTTACAATGTTAGATGGTACTGCATAGGGGAAGGGAAATACAGGGATAACCTAGAGAGTTTAATTAAAGAGTTTGGAGTCGAAGAAAACTTTATCCTACTAGGTTCAAAAAACAACCCTTATCCTTATATGGCTCAAGCAGATATATATGTACAAACATCCAGGCATGAAGGGTTTTGCTTGACGTTAGCCGAAGCAAAATGTTTGTCTAAGCCCATTGTGACTACTAATTTTATTGGTGCAATTGAACAAATTATTGATGGAGAGAATGGATATATCGTCAATGTACATGAAGATGAAATTTATTCAAAGGTTAAACTTTTATTAGAAAATAAAGAAATTAGAGATTACTTAAGTGATGTTTTATCAAAGGATATACAAAAAAGAGAGGTAACACAATTTTCTTATTAGCAGAAAGGGATAATAAATATGAATCCAAAAATAAGTATCATTGTTCCAGTATATAAGGTTGAGAAGTACTTACATAAATGTATAGACTCTATCCTGGCTCAAACATTCACTGACTTTGAATTGATATTAATTGACGATGGTTCACCGGATAATTGTGGGAGAATCTGTGATGAATATGCTAGGAAGGACTCAAGAGTTTCTGTCATCCATAAGGAGAATGGAGGGCAGGCATCTGCTCGTAATATGGGGATTGATCTTGCAAAGGGCGAATTTATAGGATTTGTGGATAGTGATGATTGGATAGAGCCAGATATGTATGAACTACTATATAAAATATGCACGGAAAATGACTGTGATATTTCAAATATTAGCAGTATTATTTATTTTAAAAACAGAATACAAAAAAATGGCTTTCATTCGCTGATCGTACAATCGCGGCCAGAAGCAATGAAAGCCATGCTGATGGGAGAACTATATGATGAGGTTGTTTGGACAAAATTGATTAAGAGAACTCTGCTTGAAGATATACGTTTTCCTGTAGGCATTGTTTACGAGGATACTGCTTTTACTTATAAAGTGATCCATAAGAGTAAAAAGGTCTGCAGTATTGGTGCTCCTAAATATCATTATATAAAAAGAGAGGAAAGTACCATGGACCGTGCAAAGAAGAATATAAAAATCGATGCGGTTTTGATATACGATGAAATGTTTAAGTTCATGAAGAAATATTATCCGGATTTGACATCGTTAGTTAGTTTAAAACTTGCAAATAGCGCACTGGTCATTATGTAT
The DNA here is from genome assembly GCF_000517385.1 of Mesobacillus boroniphilus JCM 21738. Taxonomy (GTDB): domain Bacteria; phylum Bacillota; class Bacilli; order Bacillales; family Cytobacillaceae; genus Mesobacillus; species Mesobacillus boroniphilus. Next base: position 58,857 of record NZ_BAUW01000006.1, read on the forward strand.
GACATTTCAAGTCATGTTGAATTTAATAAATACAGAAAACAGTTTAAAACGGTAACCAATATATTGAATTCCTATTATAGTAGCTTAATTAGGTTAAAAGAGTTTCCAAGGAATGTAAAAATTTTATTGACAGTTGCTAAGTGTCATCCAATCTTTTATAAACTTTTAATCAATAAGTTATCGAGGAGATTGCAGGTGTGAAAGCTATACTTCACAAAATTTATGGAAGTAGTGTGAGCGAGATGGTAGTTAAAAGATGAGAACAGAACATTCTATAAAAAATATTTCCATAGGAATCCTGTCTCAAATAGTTTTGGTTTTATTAGGCTTTATATCTCGCAAGGTTTTTATTGATAGCTTAGGTATTGAATATCTTGGGATAAATGGTTTATTGACAAATGTACTATCGATAATGGCATTGGTGGAGAGTGGGATAGGGATAAGTATTGTTTATAATCTGTATAAGCCTCTCGCGGATGGTGACAGGACAAAAATCATAGCACTAGTCCAGGCGTACAAGAAAGCATATGGATTCCTTGCGTTAATAGTAATAATCTTGAGTGTTTGTTTATTCCCCTTTTTAGGTGTACTCATGAAGGATGGCGGAAATATTGAGAATTTGGGATTAATTTATTTCCTATTTGTATCCAAAAATGTCGTTTCTTATTTGAATGCACATAAATGGTCGTTGATTAATGCTGATCAACGGGGGTATATCCTTGCAAAAGTAAATCTTTTGTTCCAGGTGATCACAATGATTGCAAGGATTGGAATATTAATAGTAACAGACAGTTTTATACTATATTTGGTAATAGAATTAGCGTTGCATATAATACAAACCATTTATAACGGGAAGATAGTAAACAAAAGATATCCGTATATTAAAACAAAAGAAAAGTATTCTTTGGATATAAAAACTAAAGAAAATTTAATTAAAAATGTAAAAGCTATGTTCTTGCATAATATTGGGGGATTTTTGGTATTTGGTACAGATAATCTATTGATTTCCTCATTTATTAGTTTAGCTACAGTAGGTCTTTATTCGAACTATATAATGATTACCTCACAGCTTTCCTCTCTAGTTACTCCTATACTAGGAGGCATTGGAGCGAGTGTGGGGAATTTGATTGCTACTGAAGATAGAGATAAGAACTATTCAATCTTCAAAGTCTCTTTTCTAGTTAATTTCTGGCTTATTTCCTTGTGTGTAATATTTCTGTATAACTTATTAGAACCGTTTATAAGTTGGTGGTTGGGTGAGGAGTTTATTTTGAATCGCCTATCTTTTATTTTTATTTTAATTAACTTTTACTTAACTGGAATGCGTACAGCAATCGCTACCTTCAAAAATAAAGCTGGTTTGTTTACACAAGATAAATATGCGCCAGTAATTGAGGGGTTGATTAATTTGATTTCCTCATTGATCTTAGTTAAGTTTTATGGGCTAGCAGGAATATTTATGGGAACTACTTTAAGTACTTTACTGACAATTTTTTGGACCCAGCCCAAGATTGTATATAAAAATGTATTTAAAGTTTCGGTTAGGACTTATTTTAAAATGTACAGTTTATGTTTGCTGCTAACGGTTGTCGGCTGCTTCGTGACATCCTTAATATCTGATCTTCTTTTTGTGGGAGGAAGCTTTTTCGTTTTAATTGGAAAAGGTATTATAAGTATCATTGTTCCAAGCATTATATATTTATCGTTATTTTATAAAACTAAGGAATTTAAATATATTCATGAAACTATAAATAGAGTTGTTCCAAAAATAAAGAATCATTTGCCTTTTGCAGGTTAGAAAACCTTACTATTGGTAGGAGGTCGCAGGTGGCTATCATTCAAAAAATAGAAAATTATATAGACAATCACTCTAAAATTTCTTTATTTTTAACAATTATGACGTTTGTGTGCATTTACAGTACCATACTTATGCTCCTTCCTGGAATGCCGCGTGGCCATGATCTTACATTTCATTTATCAAGAATATTAGCCATTAAGGATGGGTTAGTTACAGGCGAGTTCCCAGTGAAAATTTATCCGGGCTATATTGATGGTTACGGCTACGCTAATGGGCTACTTTACCCAGATTTGTTTTTGTATATTCCTGCAGTAATGACGTTGCTAGGGTTAAAGTTGTTAACTTCATACAAAGTTTTTTTATTCATATGCACTATCTGCACTTTCTTGACGATGTACTGGTGTGTAAAAGAGATATCAAAATCCAATTATGCGGCAATGGTATCAACAACACTCTACACCTTATCTTCTTATAGAATCTTGGATTTATATGAAAGAGCTGCTCTTGGTGAAGTGTTGGCTTTTATTTTTATTCCTATAATTGTCTTAGGGATTTTTAGAATTATTTTTGATGACTATAAACAATGGTATATATTGAGTTTGGGTTTTTCGGGCTTATTTTTATCTCATATAATCAGCACTGTTTTAATGACTGGTATAACTGCGCTGATTTTTTTAATAAGCTATAGAAGATTTTTTAAGAGCCCTATCAGATTTTTATATCTGGGGTTAGCGACAATAATTACATTTCTATCGGTATCCTTTTTTCTATTGCCGATGATACAACAACTCACAAATACTTCATTTATTGTTAATACCCAAACAATTACCTCTAGGATTTGGGAATCAACGGTTCCTATACACAAGTTATTTTTTGAATTTCCTAATATGGTATTTCGGTTAGGAGGTCCCTCAGGGATTGGTATTGTATTTTTAGGTCTGTTATTATTGCGAATGCAAGTAAAAGGATTAGATACAGAATTCTTTAAAATGGCTGATATTAGCCTGCTTGTTGGCGTTCTTTGTCTAATAGCGTCCACTAGTTTTTTTCCATGGGAAACACTTATGAACTTTATTCCTCAATTAGGTGCTATTCAGTTTGCTTGGAGATTGTTTCTATTTGCAACTGCCTTTTTATCCATAGGTAGTGGAATTATCTTGAATAGATTTCTTCTTATTAAAAGAGCTAAGATTAAAGGTTATATTATAGTAATGGTATTATCGATTCTTGCATGTGGGTTGAATATGTTCGCTTCCTATGGTGCTTATGGCTATTATGTTGCTAAAGGTTTATATGAATTAAACCTTAATAAATACAGTATTGGTCTTGGTGAATATCTTCCTGCTGGCATAAACAAAGACGAAATTTATAAAAGAGGCGAAATTATCACTTCTAACAATACTGACATGAAAGTAACATTCACCAAAGAAGGTACACATATTGAAGTTGACTTTTCTAATAACAATAAAGAGAATACCTATATTGAAGTACCATTAATAAATTATTTGGGATATATTGCAAAGTATGAATATCAAGATCAACATGATAATTTAAATGTTTCTGATGGTGAAAATAATATTTTAAGAATAGATCTTAAAAACTATCAGAAGGGTACAATAATTGTAGACTACAATGGAACTCTATTACAAAAAATAAGTACATTAATTAGTCTAGTAACAATTTTATCGGTCATTGGGTACTTAATTTTAAAAGAAATTCGTAAAAAAGACTTAATAAACGCTCTAAAAATCTAAGATGGCCACTATTGGCTATCTTTTTTATATTGTTCAGTTCTGGTTGGATTACCCCTCGGAAATTGAAATGAAAGTCAGCAATTGTTAAGTCGTAAAATTTGAAAATTGGAGATGAAATGATGAACGGTCTAATAACTATCCTAATACCTTCCTATAACGAAGAGGAGGTACTGTATAAGCTTTACGAACGCTTAAATGAGGTTGCAAATTCTATTCATCGATATCAATTTGAGTTTCTATTTATCAATGATGGCAGCACGGATAATACGCTTCAAATATTACAGTGTATTGCTGAAATAGATAACAGAATTTCTTATATAAGCCTCTCCCGAAACTTTGGGAAAGAAGCTGCGATGCTGGCTGGACTTGATTATGCAAAAGGGCAAGCGGTTGTAATAATTGATGCTGACCTTCAAGATCCTCCTGAGATCATAGAAGATATGGTTAGATTTTGGGAAGAAGGATATGATGATGTATATGCAAAGAGAAGAAGTAGAACAGGAGAAACCTGGTTGAAGAAATGGACCTCAAAGTCATATTATAACCTGCTTGGCAAAGTGACGAAAATCCCAGTGCAAGAAAATACCGGTGATTTCCGTCTGCTGGATAGAAGATGTATAGAAGCCCTTAAACAAATTAGAGAAACGCACAGATATACAAAAGGCATGTTCAGTTGGATTGGTTTCAATAAAAAAGAAATCTTATTTGACCGTGACCTATTTAAAATTGATAGATTTAGCAATTGAAGGTATTACCTCCTTTACCATTGCCCCTTTAAGGCTATCCACAATCTTGGGATTCATGGTTTCGGTTGGTGCCTTTTTTTATATGGCTTGGATTATTTTAAAAACAGTTTTATATGGTGAGATAGTCGCTGGTTATCCCTCCCTTATGACTGTTATTTTATTTCTAGGTGGAATTCAACTATTATCATTAGGAATTATAGGTGAGTATTTAGGAAAAGTATTTAATGAAACCAAAGGAAGACCTGTGTATTTTGTTGATGAATACAATGGGAAAAAGGTAGAAAGAGATTTCAGTGAGGATAATAGAGAAAAAGAGAAAATATTAGCCTGATTGGCACTAGGAGGACCCAAATGAACATAGGGAAACCATATATAAAAATAGCAATCACATTTTTTTATTTTTTCTTCATAATTTGTTTGTCGGTATATAGTTTCATAAAACCCTACTATAGTTACGATCTTATACCATATACAGCCGTCACACTTTCCTTAAGTGAGGATGATCCGCAAAAAGTACATGCGAAGACATATGACATAATTGAAAAGGCATTACCTAAAGAAGTATTTCATAATTTGACCAGTGGGGAATTTGGTAGAAAGATGTTTGAGGATTATTCCTCATTTACACAGCAGCTCAACTTTTATAAGGTAAAACCTCTTTATATAGCATTAATTTATTCTCTTCACGAATTGGGAATTGATATTGTTAAAGCTATAAATTTAATTTCAGTACTTTCTTTTTTAGGAATATCAATATTATTATTTCTTTTTCTTTATAAGTTAAGGTCAGGGGCTATGGGTTTAATCCTTCTAACTCTATTAATGGTATGCCAGCCACTTATTTTTATGGCTGCAAGGAATACGCCTGATGCCTTATCGGCATTTATGATAACGTTAGCGCTTTATTTTCTGTTAAAAACTAATTTAAGGATTTTGCCGGGGATCTTGTTCATTTTATCGATACTAGTAAGACCTGATAATCTGATCCTATCATCATTATTTATTATTTATTTTGGTATGTTTGCTCAAAAGGAATTTCGATTTAAGTTCTATCAAGCTGTTGGATTTTTACTTATAAGTGCTTTAGTGTATTTTACTGTTAATCAATTAGCCGGTGGATATGGTTGGAAAATGCTATTTACAGTAAGTTTTATTCAATTTATCGAAAAACCTGCTGAAACAGTTGTAAGTATCAGTTTTGAAAATTACATTAAGGTACTGGTAGGTAATGGTTTAAAGTTATTAAATACCCATATAATATATTTTATTGTAATAGGATTTATTGCTTTGTTAATTTCAAAAGTCGAAAAAGGTTTTTCTGTTTTCAATCACCTGATTCTAATATCAATCCTAGGGATGGCTGGCTATTTTATCATTTTTCCGAGTGGGGAAGTGGACCGTTACTTTATTACTCAATATCTAATTATTTTAGTGTCTGCACTGTCGGTATTTTGCCAGGAGTTCAAGCTATCAGAAAAAAATCAATGAGATCCATTAGTGTTTGATATGAATATGGTAAAAGAAAAAAGGGAAATCCTTACTTTTGTTTGTGTTGGAGTAATTAATACGATTGTTGGGCTAACAAGTATTTATTTTCTATTAAATATCGTCGCTATAGGATACTGGCCAGCAACCTTCTTTGGAAACGCGTTTGCGATGGTACTTAGTTATTTTTGAATAAAAATTACACTTTTAGAGATAAGAGGATGGTATCTAGCAGTATTATCAAGTTTTTTGGAGTGACCTTTATTTGTTATTTCGTTTCGTATTGGTTAGGAATATATTTATCAGAAGAACTGTTAAAGTTTCTACATTATAAAGACGGAGTTTCTGTTTTGATTGGCTCCGGGTTTTACACAATTACAAACTATTTGGGTCAAAAATTTTACGTCTTTAATTCTGAACAAAAGCGGTCGTATACCATATGAAAAACGTTAGTGGAAAAATTTAAAAGTGTGAGAGGAGATGTCTATGAAAATTGCATTCATATCTGATATCCACGGAAATGCGGTGGCGCTTGAAGCTGTACTGCAGAATATAAAGGCGCGGAATGCCGATAAAGTTTATGTGTTGGGGGATATTTGCTACAGAGGACCTGAGCCACAGCGTTCACTTGATTTGGTGAGAGAGCTAAATGCAGAGGTTATTAAAGGAAATGCAGATGAGTGGGTCGTTCGGGGTGTCCAACAGGGAGAGGTACCTGCTCAGGCACTCGAAATGATGAATAAGGAAAGAGACTGGACTATAACTCAGTTGGATACAGAGAGTATAGATTATCTTAAAAGCTTGCCCTCAGAATCGAAGATCGAGCTGGAAGGTGTGAGAATCCATGCTTATCATGCTACTCCACAAAGTTTGTTTGATGTTGTCCTCCCCGATGAATCTGAAGAGACTCTTATAGAGTCTCAAATGGTTCAAGAGGCGGAAATCTATATATACGCCCATATTCATAAGCCATATATTAGGTATACAAATGGGAAGTGTATTATCAACACAGGCAGCGTGGGTCTTCCTTTTGATGGATTAAATAAAGCATCTTATGCAATGGTTGAACTACATAGTAATAATTATCAAACAGTAATTATTAGAGTTGATTATGATGTTGAAAAGGTAATTGATCAGTTTCGTGTCATAGACTATCCCAACAAAGAGTTTATGATTAAGGTTTTAAAGAATGCTTATATTAGAGAGGTTTAATTGTACAATAAAAGAGCAGTAACCAAGTAAAAGGAAGGTGCACATGCTGTTAATTCTTAAAAGATTGTTTTTTATATTTTTAACAATTGGCTATATGGCCTTTATCTGGATTCAATCAAGCTATTTTGATCCGGAGAGTTTAGTTGGTTTTACAAGTTCCTTAAGCCATTCTGTTTTTCTAATTATAGGTGCTGGCTTGGAGTTTGCCCACCTTTTTCAATTTGGCGTCTTGTACCTATGCATAGTCATTGTCTTCCTCAGTTTTGGAAGGTTGCAAAAATGGCAAGAGGTTACTGCAGCAGTCATAGCTCTGTCCTATGGAATAGCAGATGAAATACACCAACTGTATGTACCGTTTCGATCATTTTCTATAGGGGATCTATTGAAAGATACAATTGGAGTTATTGTATTCTGGTGGGTGGTGCACCGGTGTTATTTGTATAATAAAAGTTCAAAGATAGGTCGCTGGTTAAGAAGGGAAACTTAAATTAAAAATGATTTGAGGAATTTGTCGAAATGATTTTCTTTAAAAAGAACAAATGCTGTTTTATAATTCTAACTAATAGTAGTTTCTAAAAGTGGGCAGTTTTTTTGCTCTTTTATTTTAATTTCATTGTTCTATATAATGAACAAGAGAGGGATAGTATATGTCAAATGAAAAATTAGAAATCCGCCCCGTAGTATTAAGCCACCAGCCTATTCAATTTGAAACGTCGCAAAGCTGGAATAGAGGACGTGGCCCTGTAGCAGATGATAAAGGCAAAAGTGATGGAAAAAAATATCCACATGATCCTTATGATCCAAAAAAGAAACATAAAAACAAGCCTTAAGGTCTCTCATCCGCCAAAAAGGTTTTACTAATAAAAATGGAGATTGTTATGATTAAATATCTAAGTATGATAGGAGAACAAACCATCCAAATTTCGGTTCCCAGTGCTAAGTATATAAAAATCCAAAAGCTTTTTAATAGTATAAATAGTACAAACCAATTAACCAATATAAAAGTGAAAATCAAATTTGGTTATGGTGAGTCATTTACCGATTATCAGGTCTCTATCAAAAAGGACGCGAACAAAATCACCTTCCGAAGATCCGACTACCTAATAGAATCCACCCCAGACTACACATCAGCTACTATCCACGTCCACGACGAACTAGCCTTAAAGCATGCCCTAATGAATCTCTACAGCTCCTACATCGTCTATCACAACTGGGGCTTGTTAATTCATTCATCCTGCGTAATCGAGGATGGCAGGGCGCATATCTTTGCCGGCCATTCGGGAGCGGGGAAGTCGACGGCGGCGAGGCTGTCCGAACCTCGTAATCTTTTATCGGACGAAGCAACAATAGTTAAAATCTCTGAGGGTGAGATTACTATTTACGACTCACCTTTCCGCAGTGAATTACAATCCACAGGTTATCAACAGCCAAGACCATTATCAGGCATCCAGCTCCTGCACCAGGCAGATAGAAACATACTGGAAAAGGTGCGGAAACCTGATGCACTTTTATCGCTAATGGATAAGGTGTTCTACTGGAGCCATGATCCGGCTGAGACGCAACGGATAATGGGGTTGTTGCGGACTTTGGTTGAGAGGGTCCCGGTATATGAGCTGTATTTTCGTAAAGATCCTACATTTTGGGAGCTGATTTCATAATGGTTCAATTTATTCAAAAAAATAGTTTTGAGGCTACCCAGATTGAGGATGAGTGGATTATTCTGGATACTGATCAGTATACGGTCACGAGGCTGAACGATCTTGGAGGATTCTGCTGGCTGAAGCTTGGTGAGGCTCAGACGGTGGATAGTTTGCACATGGCTATTGATCAGGAGTACGGGGCGGAATGTGAGAAAGATGCTATTGATAAATTCTTAGTTGATTTGAAGAAGTGCGGACTGATTCGTCATGCTGTTTGATCAGGAAACGATCCGCTTTTTAAAGGTTGCGATTGAAAAGGACGGCTACCTTGAACTGCCTGCCCATGGGAACAGTATGTTTCCACTGATCCAGAGAGGGGATGTATGCATATTCGTGCCATGCAGCCCTGGTTCTTTGGTGAAGGGAGATATTGTATTATTCAACACAGGTGAAGGACAATTGATTGCTCATCGGTTTATCCGCAAGGAAGCAAACCTTTACATTTTCAAAGGGGACACTAATCTGGGATATGACTTGCCTGCTACACCTGAACAAATCATTGGAAAGCTTTCTTCTATTAAAAAGGAAAGACATGATATCTCCATGCAAAACTCCTCTGCCAGACTATGGGGAAATCTAATCATGGCCCTGCCTGTCCTGTCAGGAATCCTTCGAAAATATCTTAACTGGAAAACTCATTATGCAGAAATGTGGAGTACGCTATGGCGAAAGTTAAACAGCTTATAACGATTGCGAATCAATACTTTTCAATGAAGGATATCCGTAAAACCTTTTCGATGTTGAAGCCGTTTTTTCTCAAACATTGGAAGGCTTATTCGGCACTCCTTTTTTTATTAGGTTTCGATATTTTCTTTACAATTGCTTTTGCCTGGTTTTTCGGGAACATTACCGATGCGGCGATTCGCAGTGATTTTGAGGAGTTGAAGAGGCTGATTCCGATCGGGATTGGACTAACTGTTCTGAATATCATTTCGAATTTCTGTGATATTTATTTTGAAACGATTGCTTCTAATGGCTTAAAAAAGGATTTGAAGGAATATTTATTTAAGCATATTCTCAACCTGCCTGCAGGTGTTGCCTCTAATCTTCGTTCCGGGGATCTACTTTCGTATTTTACCAATGACATTCATAGCATTGATGGTGTCACTGGCAGCAGCTTGATTAATCTAATTCGTCTGCCGCTAACCTATATTGCTGTCCTCATTTATCTCTTCCAAATAAACTGGGTTTTATCCATGATAAGTATCCTGATCGCTCCGATAGCGATTGTCGCGGGCGCGGGATTTGGCTTGCTGCTAAAACGGAATGGGCGCAAGCTACATAGTTTGATTGCTCAGATCAATAATACTTTAAGTGAAACTTTTCAGGGCTTCCAAGTCATACGATCTTTTACTCTTGAAAAGAAGGTCTTTGAAAAATTCACTCGTGAAAACGATGATTATTTTAAATTAGAGCTTGAGAATGCGAAGCTGCAGGCTGGTATTATTCCGGAGTACCTGATTAGTTCTGTTGTTTTCCTGACTTGTCTGTCGCTCGGTGCTTATTTTGTCTACCAAAAAGAAATGTCGGTTGGTTCTTTATTGACTTTTACCAATCTCGTTGGCTATCTTGTTTATCCGCTGACTGGCCTGGCGGGACAATGGGCAGGTTTCCAGAGATCAATCACTGCCATTGAGAGAATCATTGAATTGGTCGAAAAACCTGTCGCTTCTTTAGAACTAGCAGCTTACTCGCCTGTAAAATCAAACATGAAATCTTTAGAGTTTAAGAATATTACTTTCAGTTACGATGAAAATAAAATGATTTTTCAAACTTAAGTTTGAAAATGCCACCAGGGAAAATGATTGCTCTCGTAGGTCCAAGCGGTGCCGGGAAGACGACGTTGTTCAATCTGCTTCAAGGTTTTTACCAGCCGCAATCAGGAAAAATTTTGATTGATGGAATTCCTACTGAAGAAATGACACTATCTGAGTTAAGAAGCTCCATTGCCCATGTGCCACAGGAGACATTTCTATTTGCCGGTTCCATTCGTGAAAACCTGTCATTGGCTAGAGAAGGTATTTCAGAGGTAGAAATGATAGAGGCGGCAAGACAGGCCTGCATCCATGACTTCATAATGGGACTCCCTCAAGGATATGATTCGGGGATCGGTGAACGGGGGGTTAAACTGTCAGGCGGTCAAAAGCAGCGTATCGCCATTGCAAGGGCCATTTTAAAGGATGCACCAATCCTGCTGCTGGATGAAGCGACATCTGCTTTGGATAGTCATACTGAATCTGAGGTAAAACAAGCACTCGAGCATTTAATGAGCGGAAAGACGACAATCGTGATTGCCCACAGGCTATCCACAATCCAGAATGCTGACCAAATTATTGTGCTGGATGAAGGGGAACTAGTACAGACGGGCACTCATGAGGAGTTGATTTCAGAAAATGGTCTTTACAGAAAGTTGAATTCATCTGTACTGAAGCCTAAAAAGTCTGAACATCTATACTTGGTATCTAAGTGAATGGAGTTTTGAAAAATGATGAATCAATTGGTATCAGCACTATATAAGAATAAAATCGAGTTGCCAAGTGATGAAGCCTATTATGAGCAGCTTTTAAAAAATCAGGATATAGACTCAATCGCCCCTCAGGTCTATCATCTATTGAAAAGCAAAGGTAAGCTCGAACAAGTACCAGACTTTTTCTGTCAATATCTAAAAGAGCAGTACTTTCAAACCATGCAGCTTAACTTATTTGTTAAGCACGAAACCTCTCAGATTCTAAATGCATTCGAAGAGCGAGGTATGGAAGTCATTCCTCTAAAGGGTGTTGGCTTTGCTGAATCCTATTTCGGAAACTTGGGTGCAAGGAAGACGTCAGATATCGATCTACTGGTTAAGGATTATGACATTGAAGCAGCTGTGGAATTAGTAAAACAACTAGGATTTACAGTTGAAGAGGAAAGAATTCCTGGACATTTTCATTGCAGTTATAGCAAACAGCTTCCAGGATCAGAGATTCCTTTGGTGGTTGAACTGCATTGGTATTTACTGAAGGAGTCCACGGCGCAATTCAATATTGAAGAATTCTGGCAGGCATCGAAGCCATCAGCTCAATACCTGTTTGTTAAAGAGCTATCTAGTCTTCATGTCTTTTACATGATTATTCTGCATGGATGGCGTCATAATCTCGACTCTTTAAAATACCATCTCGATATTATTCAGTTGATTCATTTTTTAAAGGATGATATAGACTTTCATCTATTGATAAACATAGCGGAAAAGCACCAAACCAAAAAAAGGGTTATCCGGACGCTCTCGTCAGTATATCAAGAGTTTCCTTTTCTAGATTGTAACAAGCCTTTCCCTTACAAGTCAGACAGGAAGTACTTGGAGTTTAGTCATAAAAAGAATGAAAGCAGCTTTTACAAGAAATATACAGATTACATTGACTATCAATATTTTAGTTATGACACTGCAAGTCATACAATGAAGGAAATACTTGCAACGATTCTTCCGGTCAAGAAATAGTGTTATGAGTTGAGTTGAGTGGGAATAATAATATGAAAAAGGAAGGTGAAGCACACTTGGTCCTGTTATTCTATTATCTTTCCCTTCTCAACCTTGTCGACGCAGCCCTTACCGTTGCCGGGATCGAACGTTCAATAATTACTGAAGCCAACCCATTGATGGAGAGAATCTATTCAATAGACCTTAGACTATTCATAATACTTAAGCTTTATCTATCTGTTACTTTATTGTTGTTTATAATGTATAAAAAAGTCCCACAGTCAAGGTTGGTTAAAGGTATAACACTGTTTGCAGCTGCAAGTTATACCACAGTCATTTGCTTGCATGGTTTCTGGCTGGTCCAGAGTGTGTGACCAGTCAGCCTCTTTATACCCCCTCGAAAAAAGTTCATTTCTTTTTACTATTTTCATATTCAGAAACAATTTTAACAGGCGTATAATTTCTTATATTAATAAGAAAGAAGGCGTATCAAACATGTTTTAAACCCTGAAGCGTGAGTTGCTGGCCGGGATTACGGTTTCGGTTGTTGCGCTGCCGCTTGCGTTGGCTTTTGGGATGCAGGCGACGGGTAATTCGGATGGGGCCATCATTGGTTTGTATGGTGCCATCATCACTGGTTTTTTGCGGCTTTGTTTGGCGGGACGAAGGGGCAGGTTACGGGTCCGACTGGTCCGATCACAATAATCTTTACTGGAATTGTGGCGACTCAGGGGCTGGAGTATGCGTTCATTGCCGCGATTATGGGTGGGATATTTCAGATTGTATTTGGGCTACTTAATGCAGGCAATTATTTAAAATTTATTCCCTTGCCGGTGGTCAGCGGTTTTATGAACGGGATTGCCATCATCATTATCATGGGGCAGCTGCAGTATGTGACGGGCAGCTTTTTAGTCGTGCTGTTGACGATTGTCTTTATGCTGGTTGCGATGAAATGTATTAAGATTATCCCTCCAAGCTTGATGGCACTGATTTTAGGAACAGTGACGTTAATCCTTTTGGGAAAAGTGGTTCCTGCCGTTCATTTTACACTGTCATTTATCAATGATTTTATTTTCTTTGACAGCGCAAAAAGGATTGGGGAGATTCCGAAAGGCCTGCCGCAACTTCACCTGCCGATTGCTGATTTGGGTGTCATCATCCAGTTGATTCCAGCAGCGTTAAGCATTGCGGTTCTTGGATCAATTGACTCTTTGCTGACATCGGTTGTCATGGATAATATGACAGGTACTAAGCACAAGAGCAATAAAGAGTTAATTGGACAGGGATTAGGTAACAACCTGGCTGGATTATTCGGTGCTATGCCGGGTGCCGGGGCGACAGTCAGGTCAGTAGTCAATTTACGAAGCGGGGGCCAGACTGCTTTATCAGCAATGGTTCACAGTATAGCTTTGCTGCTGTTCATGCTTGTTTTTGGCCCGCTAGCAGAAGAAATTCCACTTGCAGTGCTAGCAGGGATTTTAATCATGACAGGAATTACAATGTTCGATTATGACAGCTTGAAAATCCTTAAGGATGAGCCTCGCACGGATGCAGCAGTCATGCTGGTGACAATGATTTTAACAGTGGCCATTGACCTTATGGTTGCGGTTGGTGTCGGAATCGTAATGAGCGCGTTGATTTTCATGAAGCGGATGAGTGAGGAAGGCTTCAAGATTAATAATAAAACGGATAATGGTTTAAAGGTATATAGCCTGGAAGGACCACTTTACTTTGGGGCTACAGAGCTAATAACCAAGACAATTAGTTCGGATAGCAGTCCTGATATAGTTATAGATATAGAAAAAGTAACGGTTGTTGATGCTTCCGCTGCACTGCCTCTGCTGCAGCTAAAGGAACAACTGAAAGAGAGAGATCAGAATCTTTACCTTGTCGGCAACGACCTTGACCTTGGCGGGATCCTGCGGAAGATGAATATATTCCATGAATTTGGCACAACCGGACACTTTGAAACCCAAGAAGAATTAATCACGTATTTAAAGTTTAATAACAACCTAGTTCAGGGAGCCTGAGTAAAATCAGGTTCCGTGTTTTTTTTACAATACTGTTGCCAAATCGCTGCAACTGGCGTCCAGAGCGCGAATTCCTTGTAGCCTGACTTGTCAATAAAATAGGCCGCCGGATAGAATGCGGTGAAACCGTAAGGAATAACAGCTGCGTCCGCTGCCCGAAGACCGCTCCAATGTTGACTGCGTTCTTCTGATGGTTTTCATTGTCTGCTGCGTGCTTGCCTATGCATTTTGGAATAGAGGCTTGAAGGCTTTCGCGAGTACGGGCAGTTAAGCAAAAAGCAACCCGTAAAATATAGGGGATTATCAGATAATACGTTCGTTTTCTGATTGCCCCTGGGACTTCTGTCGGGTATGATGGAAATAAATAGGTTGATAGGGGGCCATGATAATGGAAAACAAGTCGGTCAGAGAAGTATGGCAGGAAATCGAAAGGGTCATGAAAGAAAGGCCAGAGCCGATTCAAGGCATGAATGTTGTTTATCAGTATGATATCTCAGGCGACGACACCGGTACGTTCCAGCTATTCATTTCTGACGGAACTGTCCGTGTGGTTGAAGGAATGGAAGGCACTCCAGATTGCACCCTGAAGCTTTCAGACAAAAACTTCAAGAAGATGATCATGGGCAAACTCAACGGAACAGCCGCCTTCATGACAGGAAAACTTAAAATCCAAGGCAGCATGGGACTCGCACTCAAACTCGAAGGAATCCTCAATGAATACAATCTAAGCGAAACAGCTTAACAACAAAGGACCAGGCGGATGAAGCCTGGTCCTTTCCCATTCCATAAAAAATTCCTTTAACAACATAAAAAATATTTATTGAAAATTTACCGCACTATGAGACAAAAAGTAACAAGATATGACACATCCTGATATAATAAGGCTATCAAGTTTAAGATTTAAGGAGATTCAAATGAATCCACTCAAAAAAAATTCGGTTTTAGTATATGAAGAAGTAAAAGCAGTTAAGTTCTTTTTGTGGACTTTTTATATTATTTTATTTGCATATGATATGGCTTACTATTTCCTGTTACCTTATTACAATGGCTCTAGGGTTGGTTTTCCTGAAGGCGGTATGGGATTCGTTATGCACTTTCTTCTCTTGTTATTGCTCCCTGTTGCAATTTATTTCATAAGAAAAGGCACACCGGAAAAAATCAAATATATGTATATTTTTAGTTTCATGCTCCTCGATATTATTAATAATGCCATGATTTTCTGGGATAATGATAAGGAATTTACAGGCGGGCATATTCTCGAGATCTACTTTATTTTGTTCTCGCCAATATTTGTTAATAAACGATTTTTCCTGGTGACGTCAATTGGATTTTTTGTTAAATATCTTCTGGATGGAATCTTGTTCAACTCCAATAATGTAATTTTTCCAATTGCTCTTATTATTTTTATCTCATCAATAACATGGGTGCTGTTATCAAGATTCCAATCCTATATAACAGCAATAACATCCATTCATGATGACTTGAGGCAGAAGGAGAAATTAGCTGTTATTGGCCAAATGGCAACAGCTATTGCACATGAGATAAAGAATCCGTTATCCTCATTAAAGGGCTTCACACAGCTCCAGCAGGAGAAAGACAAAGATGACGATCACTATTATCCTATTATGCTAAGTGAAATTGACAGGATAAACTCGATCGTCACAAACCTCTTGATTTTAGGTAAGCCTAATACCGCCGAGAAAAGTACGAAAAATTCGAGAGAAATAATTGAGTATGTTCTTGTGGTAATTGAACCTCATGCCGATAGAATGAATATTAATATTGAGTTGGATCTTGCCGATAGTCCTGGTTTAATATGTGACGAAAATCAATTAAAGCAGGTATTCATTAATTTAATCAAGAATGCGATGGAATCAATGCCAGATGGAGGAACAGTAAAAATTACATCTCAAGTTAAAGATGGAATTGCCACGGTATCCATTCGGGACGAAGGTTGTGGCATTGAACCCGACAAATTACAGAAGGTCGGTGAACCATTCTATACAACTAAGGAAAACGGTAATGGTCTGGGTTTGATGGTGACTAAGAAGATAATTGAAGAACATAATGGACAATTTGAGATAAAGAGCGAACTAAACAAGGGTACGACTGTGGAGGTAAAACTCCCAGTCTACCTTTAAACCTAATAAATAAACCAAAAGGACTATTCTTTGAATAGTCCTTTTGGTTTATAATGGGGTAAAATGTCACTTTTAGTAGAAAGTTTAATAGGTATAAATACTCATCTTTTTGATTAGGAGTTTATAGGCTATTAATTTAGCATTAAATTGGGCGATAACAAGGGTAGCATAGTTGAACGAACGAGAGGTACCAATATGTATAACGAGAAATTTAATCAAACATTCATTTATGAAGAGCAAAGAGCATTGAAGTGGTTCTTGGTTTTATTTTATACAGTCTATCTAATATATGAAGTGTTTTATCATAGCTTTTATAAGAACATAGACTTAAACTTACCACGAGAAAGAAATTATTGGGTCTATATTTGGCTAATTATTGTTTTACCGATTTACATTTTATTGAAAAGGAAAGAAGAAATTTACATATTTAAATACGTTTTTATAATTGGATACTTTCTTACATCAATATTAAGTGAAATTTTCATTTATTCAAGAAGTAATCTCGAATATCAAAGTGGAAACGCCGTAGAAGTCATAGCTGTATTATTTACTCCATTTTTTGTTAACACACGTTTTTTTAGGGTAGTAACCGGCACTTTAATTTTTAAATATGCTTTTTTTGGATTTTATCTAGATTCCGAAAATACAATTGGGCCTATCGTGTTGGTATTAATATTGAGTGGGATAGCTTACTTAATTTTAATTCGCTTTCAAAGCTATCTAAAAGCCATTAAAGAATCCTTTGATTATCAGTTGCAAGGTATTGTTAAGGGAGTAATAGCTACTATTGAATTAAAGGATCCATATACGAGGGGACATAGTGAGCGGGTAGCACATTATGCTCAAACTTTAGCCAGAGAGACGGGTAGGTTCTCTCAAGAAGAACTAAGTGCATTTAACTACGCTTGTTTATTGCATGATATTGGAAAGGTTAATATACCTGACTCTATTTTAATGAAGCCAGGAAAGCTCTCGAAAAGTGAGTTTGATGTAATCAAAACACATCCTTCGGTTGGTGCGGATGCAATCCTTAAAGTGAAGGGTCTAGAAAGTAGTATAGCTGTTATAATGTCCCATCATGAAAGGTGGATGGTAAGGGATATCCAGAAAGTCTTAAGGGAGATTCAATACCATTTTTAGCACGGGTTGTTTCTATTGCAGATGCTTTTGATGCAATGACATCATCAAGGTCCTATCGGAACGCACTCACTGTTGATGAGGCATACACTAGAATAATAGATGGACAGGGATCTCAATTTGATCCTCAATTAGTAGAATTGTTTAAAAAGATCTTCCCTAAATGGGTTCAATATCATCAGAGTTACGATTGGTCTACTACCCTTTCAAGTGAAGATTATAAATATAGAGAGGAGGTAACAGGATGAAGATTCGCAAACTAAAAAAAGTAAAGACTACTTGCTGGTGGTGCATTCTTTTATAATAGTATTAGAAAGGGATCAGCTTTATAGCCTGATTCCTTTCTTTAAACTGGAGGCTTATATGGGAATTACCTATGCTTCAGAAATATCATTGCTTCCCCTAAAAGTGAGAAAAGATAAACATCATTATATTGTGGAGGATGAAGCTACAGGAGATTTCTACGAAATGCCAGAGGTTTGTATTACGGCTATAGAGCTATTGAACGAAGCAATTCCTCTCATGGAAATTGAAAAGTCCTTGAATGACTGGTATCCGAATGAAGATATTGACGTGATGGGATTTATTAATCAACTCTTAGAACTTGAATTGGTGAAAGAAATTGATGGTATACCTATCCAAAGAAGTTATGTGAATCATTCTAACTCTACCTTTACCAGGATTCCAAAAAGCCTAGGCCACTACTTTTTCAACTCAATCAGTTCAAAGCTGTACTTTCTTTTACTCATAGCAAGTACAGGGTTAATCCTGTTTAATCCAGATTTATTCCCGCGCTACTCGGATATTTTTGTATTTGACCTGATGTTCCAAAATGTCCTGGCCTTGCTTGTAATTAGCTTTGTCCTTGTAATCCTCCACGAATTCGGCCATGTGCTTGCCGTCCGGTCCGAAGGGTTGCCTGCAAAAATAGAGGTGGGGAACCGTCTGTTTTTTGTGGTGTTGGAAACGGATATGTCCCAGGTTTGGAAACTGCCTGCTGAAAAGAGAAATAAGCTATTCCTTGGTGGGATGTATTTTGATATCGTCGTTTTGTTCCTGGCATTGGCATCCCAGATTTCTGTGACCGAAAATAGCCTGACAATGGGTATATTGAAGCTGGTCGTGCTGAACACATTCATCCGCCTAATCTTTCAGGCTGCTGTGTTCATGAAGACCGACCTGTACTATGTCATTGAAAACCAAACTGGCTGCTACAATCTGATGGAAAATGGGCGTAACTTCTTAGCGAAATGGCTGCCTTTTCTCAGGGTGCCAGAAACGGAAACATTCGCCGGAGAAGAGAAATTCGTTCGCACATATGCCAGTTTTTATCTTTCAGGCATTTTACTTACATTAATCATCACTGCTTACTACTACATCCCGCAAATGATATTTGCTATTAATCAAATCATGCTGCCGGGATTCTTTGAACCAATCACCAGCATCCGTTTTTGGGATTCGGTTGTCTTTTTGCTGCAAATATTGTTAGTTTTAGGTTTATTGATTTACTCATGGACAAAGAAATATCGTTTTAGCAGTTAAAAAGACAGCCGAGTGGCTGTCTTTTAATTTTTAATAAGATTTAACGTAATCTATCAAAATCTCTTTATACTTTTCCAGCGATTCCAGTTCGACGAATTCGTCATCTCCATGCCAGTTTGCCCCGCTTGGCCCGAACTCGATTGCCGGTATTCCGTGTGCTGCGTAATACTGGGTGTCTGCTGCACCGTGCTGGCCGAAAATCACTGCTTCACCAGCAATATGCTTTTCCAAAACGGGTTTCAGCTGGGTGATGAATGGATCATCCCGCTTTGTCGCTACGGGGATTCCTTTAAGACTGACGGTAACTTTACCATCCGAGATGCTTTCGATTTGCTTCACAATCACATCGGCATCTTGTCCAGGAAGATAACGGATATCAAGGGACATGACACAATGATCAGGTACCTTGTTGAAAACTTCACCGCCCGAGATGATCGCTAGATTGATAGATGGTGATTGATAGAAATCCGAGCTTTCCTTTGTAAAAGGTAATTGAAGCAGCTTTTCATAAATTTGATAGGCTTTGACGATCGCGTTTTCACCTTCCCAAGGCCTGCTGCCGTGAGCCGACTTTCCGCTAACCTCGACTTCGATTCTTAAAACACCCCTTGCCTGTAGTGCGATTCCTAGCTGCGTCGGCTCAGAACAGATGACGAAATCACCGCGGTTGCCATTTTCGACTAGGTATCCGGTACAATTCATCCCGCCAATCTCTTCGTCCGAAACAATCTGAAGCTGGATTTTCACTCCGAGTTTTTGATTCTTCAATTTTTTCATCGCCACCATCATCGCGGCAACGCCCGCTTTCATATCAGCTGCGCCCCTCGCGTAGATCCGGCCATTCTTTTCAACAGGAATGAATTGTTCTTTTTTACCACTGACCACATCAACATGTCCATTGAATACGATTGTTTTATCACCCTCGCCAATCTCGCAGACCAGCATTTTATAGCCATTGTTTTCAATCAAATTCGGTTTTAATTCATGCTCAATGAGCCATTGCTTGCAGAACTCTACCGCCTGATTGGCACCTTCTTTCGTGGAGCTGTCAATCAGGATTAATTCTTTCAATAATTCTTTCATAGTCCAAACACTCCTTGAAAAGGTTCTATAGTACATTACCACAGGCAGTGGAATTCAATCTTTAATGTAAATAGTACCAATTAACGTAGATTAATTCCTTAATTATTTTTAAGAAATCACTAATTTGTTGCTAGTCCATTCGAATCAAATTTAGAGACACGAAGAAAATTTCCCAATATAAAACTTTATTAAAATAGTTTCATTTACTCTTACATTTGAGATGAAAACAGGATGAATGATGCAGTTTCTTTTTAAAATTAAGTTTTTCAGGCGTAAAACAGCTGACTTTATAGATAAATATTACTATATTTTAAAAATTTACAATATTTTAAAAGGTTGCTACAATTCAAATCAGAGTCTTCAGAAAATATGAAAATTCGAAACTTGGAAAATAGCAGGGGGTTATCTTTTTGAAGAAGAAAAGTTCGTTAAAGGTTCTTTCTAGCGTGGCAGCTAGTGCTGTCTTCGCTTCTACTTTATTTGCAGGTTCGTTTGCTGGACCAACTGCAGCTCCTAAGAGTGTAGCAGCTGCAACAGCTCCTGAGTCTGCACCAATCGATTTACACATCGTTGACCAGGATCGCCTGGCAAAGGCTCTACAGGAGCGAGGCCTGATTGCGAAAGGCGCTTCTCCGGAAGAAGTCAACAAAGCGGTAACAGAATATATCAAGAAGAAGCAGGGTACTAAAGCGGGCAAGACGGATAAGCACACTGCTGAGGATGAGATGGCCAAGAAGTCAAAGGACTTTTTGACAAAGCAAAAGGACAAGCTGACTAAACAGCTTGAAAAAGGGCATGACAACTTCAAAGCAGGCAAGCCAACAGGCTACGCGAAAGTAGATCCTGCGAAACAGGCTGCTTACAATGGTACAGTCAGGGAAGACAAAGTTCTTGTTCTTTTGGCTGAATTCGCAGACTTCAAGCACAATAGCATTGAGCAAGAAGAAGGCTATATGTACTCAGATGACTTCAGCCGTGAGCATTATGAAAAAATTCTGTTCGGTGACGAAGAGTTTACAATATTCAATGGCGAAAAGGTACAGACATTCAAGCAGTATTATGAAGAACAGTCTGGCGGCAGCTACACAGTTGACGGACATGTTACTGATTGGGTCACTGTACCTGGCAATGCTGCTGACTACGGTGATGACAATCCTGAAGGCGGTCATGATAATAATGGTGAAGATGGACCGCGTGATTTTGTAAAAGATGCATTAGCAGCAGCAGTAGCTAATGGCACAGATCTTTCCGAGTTCGACCAGTTCGATCTTTATGATCTGGATGGCGATGGAGATCAAAACGAGCCGGACGGTCTTGTTGATCACTTGATGGTCCTTCATGCAGGTGTCGGCCAGGAAGCTGGCGGCGGAGCTTTAGGTGACGATGCAATCTGGTCACACCGCTGGGTCTTGGATGGAGTTCATGCAGTAGACAATACAACTGCAGAGGTTAATTACTGGGGCGGCAAAATGGCAGCATTTGACTACACAATCGAGCCTGAAGATGGAGCGGTTGGCGTATTTGCACACGAATTCGGTCATGACTTAGGCCTTCCAGATGAGTACGACACACAGTACACTGGACAAGGCGAGCCAGTTGCATCATGGTCAATCATGAGCGGCGGCAGCTGGAATGGAGCAGTAGCAGGGACAGAGCCTACGAGCTTCTCTCCACAGAACAAAGAATACTTCCAGAAGATCATGGGCGGCAACTGGGCTAACATTACGGAAGTAGATTATGAAGACATCGACGAAAATGGTCTGACAGCAGTCATCGACCAGAGCGTTACGAAGTCAAAGAATAACGGTATTGTAAAAGTGAACCTACCATCTAAAAAGGTTCAAGCATTGAGCCAGCTTTCGGTGAGAAGTACTACTACAGCACAAAAGGTGATGACCTGCACACTGCATTGGAAACACCTGTATTCGATCTGACAGCGGCAACTTCAGCTACTTTCGACTACAAAGCATGGTACGAAGTAGAATTCGATTATGACTATGTATTTGTAAATGCAGTAACAGAAGATGGTACAGAAGTTGAGTTGGATGTAATCGGAGACGAAAACACTGCTGGCGGCATGGAAACGACTCAAGGCGAATGGGAAGACAAGTCTTATGACCTAAGCCAGTTCGCAGGACAGAAAGTGAAACTGACTTTTGATTATGTAACTGACGGCGGTCTTGCTCCAGAAGGTTTTGCAATGGACAACCTAAGCTTGACTGTTGACGGAGAAGTTGCTTTCTCTGACGATGCAGAAGGCGCTGAACAAGTGACTCTTGATGGCTTTATCTCAACAAACGGCTTGTTTGACAAAGATCACTACTACTACCTTGAGTGGAGGAACTACGCTGGCTCTGATAAAGCTTGATTGCCGGCCGCGGCGTGAAGTACAACACTGGTATGGTTGTTTGGTACGGTGACGACAGCTTTACAGACAACTGGGTTGGCGTCCACCCGGGCGAAGGCTTCATCGGGGTTGTTGACTCTCATCCAGAAGCAATCGTGGGCACGCTGAATGGCCAGGATTCTGTAAAGAGCAGCACGCGTTATCAAATTTCTGACGCAGCATTCTCACTGGATAAGGCACCTGCCTGGACAGTGGATTCTCCATCACGCGGAGTGTTTGACTACGAAGGACTTCCTGGTGTGACAACATTTGATGACTCTAATAAGTACATCAACGAACTGATTCCGGATGCAGGTAAAAAGCTGCCTAACTACGGATTGAAGTTCCGGGTCATCGGCGAAGCGAAAGATAACTCTGCTGGTGCAGTTTGGATCCATAAATAAGAATGAATTTAAAGACATCGGGCGGTTTCTCGCTCGATGTCTTTTTGTAATTGGTAAAAATCAGTGTTTTTTTCCAATTCGCCAATAAAAATGGATTATCGCCAATATATTAAAATTTTCGCCAATAAAGTTGTGAAAACCGCCAATAAAATTAAATTTTCGCCATTAAAAAAATAAAAATCGCCAATAAAATCAAATCAGGCAAAAAACAATCTATAATAAAAGGTGCAAAACTCCATTTTTCAGGGGAATACTGGACTTATAATCGTGTTTTAGCTAGTATCAATACTAGAATGTTTAACTGAAGGAGAAAATCATGTCAGAAACTCAACTAATTATCGCACAATTGAAACCGTTCCTGCAGCAAGCCTGGGAGAAGGCTGGATTCAAAGCAATGACTTCTGTCCAGACGACGGCGATTCCATTAATAATAGAAGGAAAAGATGTCGTAGGGGAATCTCCGACAGGTACTGGAAAAACTTTAGCGTACTTGCTTCCTGTTTTAAATAAAATCGACGCTAATATGCAGAATACACAGGCAGTCATCCTCGCTTCGTCACAGGAGCTTGTCATGCAGATCCTCTCCGAAATCCAGAAGTGGGGAGAAGGCAGCGGTATCAAATCGGCGAGCCTTATCGGCGGAGCGAACCTAAAGCGTCAGATTGACAAGCTGAAAAAGAGCCCGCATATCATTGTAGGAACTCCCGGACGGACGAATGAACTGATCAAGCAGAAAAAGCTGAAAATGCACAAAGTCCATACAGTCGTCCTTGATGAAGGCGATCAGCTTCTAACCCAGGAGCATAATGAAACGGTAAAAAGTATTGTAAAGTCGACACTTGCTGACCAAAGACAGCTACTGCTATTTTCAGCAACTCTCCCGGAGACGGTTGAAAAGTCAATCAAGAGATTGGCGAAAGATCCAGAGATTATCAATGTGAAAAAGGACGAAACAATTGATGCTGCCAAAGTAGAGCATATTTACTTTGTCAGCGAGCAGCGTGACAAAATCAAAGTCCTTGAGAAGATTGCACGCCTGGATGGAACGAAGTCACTCGTTTTCATCAAGGATATCGCAAACCTGACCATCGCTGCTGAAAAACTGAAGTTCAAGGACATCAACGTCGGCCAGCTGCACAGTGATTTGGACAAGCAGGACCGTCAGCGTTATTTGAACAAGTTCCGGGACGGCAACAGCGAAATGCTGCTTGTCACCGAAGTCGCAGCACGTGGCTTGGATATTAAAGGTGTTACTCACGTTGTCCACTATGATTTCCCGAGAGAGCAGGACCAATATGTCCACCGCTCCGGACGCACAGGCCGATTTGGCGCGGAAGGGACCGTCATCTCAATCGTCAACGAACGTGAAGAACGCGATTTGAAAAGATTCTGCAATGCACTTAATATTACACCAGTGCAAAAAGAATTTTATGGTGGTAAAATTGTTGACCCAGAATAATTGTTTCGAAGCTATAGGACTTTTTCCTATAGCTTTTTTACTGCATTTAAAGGTTTTTTAGGATGAAAATCAGAATATATTCCGTAGATTATTTTTGAAGGCTCTGTTACAGCTGTTGAAATCAACAGCCGAAATTACATAGCCTTTTTGAAAGGAATTGTTGAACTTGAAAAATCCACGTCTAAATAAATTGATGGAAGAGTGGCTGCCTGAAGCGACAATTGATCTGATGCAGGAAAAAATGGAGAAGGCCGAGCTGTCTTCGCACGATCTTGTCCTGATGTACCAGGCCCGTATTGCTGCCTTTGATAAAATAACGAATTCAGTGCTTGAGTTGAATCCAGATGCCCTGCAGATTGCGGCCGCCCTGGATGCAGAACGAAAACAGAAAGGTCCAAGAGGCCCTTTACACGGCATTCCGGTCCTTGTAAAAGACAATATTGATACAAACGATAAAATGCATACAAGTGCTGGATCGCTCGCATTGAAAGACTCCTTTGCCCGGAAGGATTCCTTTGTTGCTGCGAAGCTGAGGGAAGCAGGCGCGGTCATTCTTGGCAAAACGAATATGACGGAGTGGGCAAATTTCATGGCAAATGGCATGAAGATTGGCTACAGTTCCCGCGGTGGCCAGGTGCTGAATCCGTACGGTCCAGGGAAATTTGATGTCGGCGGCTCAAGTGCAGGTTCCGGCGCAGCAATTGCTGCCAATTTGTCTGCAGTAGCGGTCGGAACAGAAACAGATGGTTCGATTTTAAATCCTGCTTCACAAAATTCACTGGTTGGCATCAAGCGACAGTTGGCCTGGTCAGCCGCAGCGGCATCATTCCAATTGCCCACACGCAGGACACGGCTGGACCGATGGCGAGAACAGTAAAAGACGCGGTTTACCTTTTAGAAGCGATTGCTGGCAAAGATCCACAAGACCCGGCAACGATGGTAACTTTACCTGAATTCGACCATGATTCTCTTTTCGATAGTCAAGCACTTAAAGGAACGAAAATTGCTGTTGCCAGGGAAGAGTATATTGGAAAATGGACTCAGGAACAGGAGCAAATTTTTCAAAAAGCGGTTGAAAAATTAGAAGAGCTTGGCGCCGAGGTAGTTGAAGCAGCAATCCCGGCAGCGAAGGCGACATGGGGCTATAAGGTTCTGAGTTATGAATTCAAAGCTGATTTGAATGCTTATTTAAATGGGTTGGCACAAATGTTCCTGTCAGGACGCTTGCTGACGTGATTGCATTCAATTATGAGCATGGAGAGAAAATGCTGAAGTACGGGCAGGAAGTGCTGTTGGAATCTGAAGCCACAAGCGGAACATTGAATGAAGCTGAGTACCTCGAAGAACTGGAGTATAACCTTTACATGGCGAGGGAGAAGGGAATTGACTATGCGTTGAAGGAGTATGGTGCCGATGCGGTACTATTCCCGATGGATGGCTCTACAATCGGCTCAAAAGCAGGATATCCATCCGTTACGGTCCCAACTGCTTTTACAAAAGAAGGAGAGCCAGTCGGTATCACTTTCACGGGTTCTGCCTTCAGCGAACCCTTGCTGATCAGGCTTGCCTATGCATACGAGCAGGCAACCAGGGTGCGCCGAGCGCCTGAACTAAGAATAAACGCCGGGGAAAAAATCCATACTACTTCATGAATCCATCAAAAGGAGCGAGGTAGAATGGGTAGACAAAAGCTCGGCAACGGAAACGCCCAGCGCAACAACAACAAGAAAAAAGGCAACAACACACCCGAAGAACTAGTCGAATTCACAACCGGCCAGAAAGAAAAGAAATTCAACAATCCGATTGATTAAACTACAGCAAAGTGCCCCGGCGATTCTTCGCCAGGGCACTTTTTATAGCTGTTTATATCAAAAACAGGATAAATTCCTATGAAATCAATCATAGATTGAGCCTATTCAAAAATTTATTGGCGAAAAATTAAATAATCGACCATATTTTAGAATAATTCGACCATATTTGAAGTTTTTTCGACCACATTTAGAAATATATTGGCGGATTTTTATTTTTTTCGACCACATTCAAGGATTATTCGGCCAACTGCTAATTCACAAGGTTTCTATCCCTTTATCAATGCCCGCCGCTCTTATCAAAGTTACTCCCCGAAACGTCGGCGACATTCTCAATCGCGACCAGCGCGTTCGGATCGATATCATCGACAACTGAGCGGAGTGTGGATAATTCAATCCGGCTGACGATGGTGTAGATGATTTTCTTTGGTTCGTTCGAAAAAACACCCTGGCCCTGGATATAGGTCATGCCACGGCCCAATTGCTTGAGCAAGGCTTCAGCGATTTCCTCAGGAACGTCGGAAATGATTGTGACTGATTTTAGCTCTTCCATCCCTTCGACGACAATGTCAATCATCTTGAAGGCGATGAAATAGGTGATGATGGAGTACATGGCCGTTTCCCAGCTGAACACGAGCAGAGCTGCCAGGATGAAGATGAACAAGTTCATGACCATGACGATCTGCCCGACAGAAACTGGGCGCTTTTTGCTGACAAGGATGGCGATGATCTCGGTTCCATCCAGTGCGCCGCCTGACCGGATGACCAAACCAACACCTGTACCAAGGATAACCGCTCCGATGATGGTTGCTAAAAATAAATCATCCGTCACAGGTTCAAAGTGGTGTAAATAAGCAGTCGCACCGGATAAAATAATGACTCCATATAAAGTGCGAAGCGTGAATTTCAAGCCCATCCTCTTATACCCGATATAAAGGAAAGGCAAGTTGAACAAAATCAGGTAAATACTCATCGAGATGTCAGTAAGCTCCGCCGCGATGATCGAAAGCCCGATGACCCCTCCGTCAAGAATCGCATTAGGAACAAGGAACATATCAAGACCGAATGCCGCGATAATTGCCCCGATCGTTATCGTCATAAGTTTTTTGATTTCTTTGACCACTCTTTTTTTCTTCTTTGCAGGCACCAAATATCCAACCCTTTTCTATTAATAATAACTTCTATGAATTAGTAATGTATGTACTATACTTATTGTATCAAAAATAAAGTATATCTGGTATTTTTACATTATATATCCATGATTAATAAAAGCGGTAATTGGGGTAATGAGAAGGGGAAGTTATTTGAAATTACGGAGGGGCTATTTTGGCTAACCAGGTTAAACATAAATCCAATAATCAGTCTGGTTCAACAAACAAGAAGAATCATCAGACTGGTAAAAATAACAGAAAGTCATATAGGAGAACCAATTCTAAGCCGCAAGAGATAGAAGATGACAGATTGATGCGGGTTGATGAATATAATCAAAAACATGATGGCAATAAAGGAAGCGGAAATGGGAAGCCGTCCAACCAATTAAAAAAAGAAAAAGTTAATTTTTCTTCTAAAAACCATAAAAGCAAGTCATCTTTCCAACAGGCTGGCAATGGAAATGGCAACTCATCCAAAAATTGGAACAGCAATGACAAATCATTTTCTAACCAATCCAAAAACGGCAACGGGAAAAATCGCAAGAATGATGGCGGTAAGAATTCAACCAATCAAAATCAGGAATCAGGCGCAAAAGCTTCAGAAAAGCACGACGTAAAGCATAAGGAGCAGTCCGGAAAATTTGAGACAGCTTTTAACAGGATTCATAAGGCTTTGAAAGAAATGGTGAAGGGGACAGACAGCGATGCCTTTGTCGAGCTTCTGTACTCCGGCTATAAAAATCATTCATTGGTGCGCAAGTATAAAAGTGAGCTGCACCAGTTTGCGAAGCTTCGGAATGCGATTGTCCATGAGCGTGTGAATGCGGATTATTATATTGCTGAGCCTCACATTGAGGTGGTCGAACGAATTGAGGAGATATGCAAGGAGTTTGAAAAGCCGCAGACAGCTTTATCGATTGCGACTAGCCCGGTGTTCTACTATTACGAAGATGCGTATCTTAAAGATGTTCTAAAGGTCATCAATAAGTTCGATTTTACAAGATTCCCTGTTTATGACAGATGATAAGTATATTGCCTTACTGACTTCAACGGAGATTATCCAGTGGATGGCGAAGCATTTTACCGACAGTGTGGTCCATTTTGAGGATGTCCGTGTAAAAGAGCTGTTAACGAAAGGGAAAAATTACTTTGTGACCTTTGTTGATGAAGATGCGTCTCTGTATCATATTGAAGAATTATTTGAACGCTACCATACAAGAGGCAAGAAACTGCAGGCGGTCATCATCACGGAAACGGGGGACCGCCACGGAAAGCCAATCGGCGTAATTACGCATGGGACTTACTTGACAGTGATCCGGAAGATTGAGTTCCCGGCGTGTGAACTGTTATTGACGAAAAGCCGGCGATCCCGAAGATTGACACACAAGAGCTCGAGCAGTTTATACACGAATAGTTCATTGACGATATCATGGCTAAATTGATATACTGCAGCTATTAAAACTATTTTTAAATCCGAAATAACTCTTATCCAGAGCGGCGGAGGGACAGGCCCAGTGAAGCCCGGCAACCTTCATGTTCATAATGAAAAGCGCTAAGTCCTTAAGATTGTATTCTGAAGATAAGAGAGGCTATGCGACAGAACCTCTCCTGATGTGGAGGGGTTTTTTAATATTTTAAAAGCAGGTGACAAAATGGCAAAAAAATTTGAAACAGAAGTACTTCATTCAATACATACGAAGCAAAAGGGAATCAAAAGCAAGGCGACACCAATTTATCAGACGTCTGCATTTACTTTTAATGATCTTGATGAGCTTGAGGGCTTTTATCAGGGAGAAGGAAACTATTTATATTCAAGGGTTGGGAACCCGAATACGGATGAACTGGGTCAATCCGTAGCGGCACTTGAACATGCGGAAGATGGAGTAGCAGCTTCCTCAGGCCTGGCTGCCATTTTAGCGGGGGTCCTGGCATTGGTGAAGAATGGCGATCATATCGTTGCAGCCGACGATGTATATGGCGGGAGCTTCCATATGCTGAAAGCCGAGATTGAACGCTTTGGAGTCGAGACGACATTTGTATCGTTTTCTGACCTGGACAAAGTCGAACAGGCAATCAAACACAATACGAAGATTCTTTACACGGAGTCCATCACGAATCCGCTTCTCCGTGTTGAAAAGTTAGAGGAAGTTATCGCGCTGGCTAAAAAAAGAAAACTCACCGTTCTGGTTGATAATACGTTCGCTACTCCGCTTCATGTCCGTCCGTTTTTACTCGGAGCCGACCTGGTTGTCCACAGCGCGACGAAATACATCGGCGGCCACAGTGATGTCACTTCAGGTGTCATCGTTGGCAAAAAAGAACTAATCGCAGAAGCACGGGCCAGAATCGTGAATCTTGGGGCGAACCTCAGCCCATTTGAAGCTTGGCTGACTTGCAGGGGATTGAAGACTCTGGCGTTAAGAATGAAGGCTCAATCTGAAAATGCAAGGTTGCTCGCTAACAGTCTGAGTGAACACCAAAATGTCTCGAAAGTATATTACCCCTTTGCTGAAGGTGAAAAAGGCTTTGGTGCGATCGTGACGATTGAATTGGCAGAACACGTGGATACGGACCAGTTTTTCAAGTCACTCGGATGGATTAAAATTGTGCCGACACTTGCGGGAGTCGAAACGACAGTCTCCCATCCCCTGAAAACCTCCCATCGAGCACTGCCTCCAGAGGCACAGGCAGAGCTTGGCATTACATATGGTTTGGTCAGGATTTCAGTTGGTATTGAAAATGCAGATGACATTATCGAGCAATTTGCAGCCGCACTTGCAGCGGCAGGCAAATAATTTGAGCTATGACTGAAGTGTCCTCCGTTTTCAATAAACTGTCTCCGTTTACTACAACGGCGAGTAATTTTTCTAAATAAGGTTTACACCTCCTGTATACGGGTATTTTTAAAAGGACTACTCGTCTAAAGGAGGCTTTTATTATGTTTGAACATGAGAAACATCTTGTTGGAGTATATGATAATGAGCAAGACGCAATCCAGGCTGTTGAGGACCTGAAGAGACAGGGATACTCAACCGATGATATTTCTGTTATCAGTAAAAACAAAGATGAGGTTCACGATGTCAACGAAGCTACCGGTACAAAGACTGAGGAAGGTCTTGCTGCAGGAGCGGCAACAGGCGGCGTATTAGGCGGCCTAACTGGCTTATTGGCAGGCATCGGAGCACTAGCGATTCCTGGAATTGGACCGATTGTCGCTGCAGGGCCAATCGCTGCGACACTTACCGGCGCGGCAGTAGGCGCAGGTGCTGGCGGTTTAGCTGGAGCACTGATCGGAATGGGTATTCCGGAAGATGAAGCTGATCGCTATGAAGGCTATGTAAAAGAAGGCAAGATTCTAGTTGTTGTCGAGCGCGACGAAAACAGAGTTGGATTGAATGATGACGCAACAACAGTTGGTTTAGACGGCACAAGGACTCGCAATCCAGTTGATGCACCGCTTACTTCGGACAACCCTGCCAACACTCGTTTTGATAACACACGCGACTTTTAAAAAATGTCATGAAAAGGGCTGCCAGTTATTTGGCAGCCCTTTTCATTTTATTAGAAAGT